>CAYNOM010000052.1:0-16592 GCA_964398415.1 uncultured Polyangiales bacterium
CAAACAGGTGGACCAAGCGTTGTCCGCGCGCGACGAGCCAGCACTGCACGGCGTGGATCACGTCAGGACAGCTCAGCGCTGTCGCGTCGAGCTCTTGGCGTGCGAGGCCGAGGCGCGCATGGCCCGTGCGACCATCGTGGAAGCGAAGCTCGAAGCCTTCGGCGCGCGAGTCGCTGGCGAATGCGCCTTTGGGTTTGTCAGGGCTTCGATAGGCGAGGTGGGTGCGGGTTTCCCACTGGTGCGCGGGCTTCTTCACTCCACTGTCGTGCGGTGCCCACTGGGCTGCGTCAAGCCGGGCGCCGCGCGACCTTCTTCTTCGGCAAGTGGATTTCGAGGCCCTCGACGGCAGCGCGACTGTTTGGGAACAAAGCGCGGGTGCGCGTCGTCTTCTCCGCGACGTCCACGTCGGTTTGATCGGGATCGTGGTGGAACAACAAGAGCTCGCCGACGCGCGCTTCTTCGGCGAGCTTGGCGCCAGCCTCGAAGGTCGAGTGGCCCCAGCCCACCCGGGCGATTCCGTCCTTTTTTCCGGCGTACTCCTCGGGCGTGTACATGCAGTCGTAAATCAAGACGTCCACGCCACGCGCCAACTCGACGATGCCGGGTGGCTGCGCGCCATTCTCCGGCTCGTGATCGGTGAGGTAGACGACGCTGCGCCCCGCGTGCTCGACGCGGTAGGCGAGCACGCCACCAGGATGATTGCCCGCGGCGCAGTGCACCGTGACGTCCCGCGAGAGCTCGACCGCGTCGCCCGCGTCGAGGTCGTGAAAGAGCAACGTCGCGGGGAGCTGATCGAGCCGTACGGGAAAGCTCGGGCTCTCCATCTGCCCAACCATCGCCGTCTCCACGCGGCCTGCCACCTGCGCTCCGCCGTACATGTGGATGGTGTTGCCCGGTACGAAAGCGGGGCCGAAGAACGGAAAGCCTTGGATGTGATCCCAGTGCACGTGGCTGAAGAACAAGTGCAGTGTGACGGGCAGCTTCAACGACTTGCCGAGCAGCCGAAGGCCCGTGCCGCCGTCGAACACGAGCAGCGTGTCGCCGCAGCGCATCTCGACGCAGCTCGTATTACCGCCGACCCCGGAGGTCAGGTGGCCTGGCGCTGGCACGCTTCCTCGCACACCCCAGAATTTGACGCGGATACCCGCCAACTCTGCCTCCCACTCCCTCCAGGGCCACGGTACAGGGGATGTTGCCCCGGCGTCAAACGGACCCGCCGTCGCCGCTCAGCGCACCGTCAGTTGCAGCACCCGGCTGGCATGTGGAAGGGAATGCAGCTGGGATCGAGCTGCAAGAGGCGCAGGCGCACGCGCTCGCTCTCTTGCGCTGGCGTGTCGCTCGACCCGGCCTTGCGCAGCTCATCGCAATCGGGGTAGTCGTCGGAGACGATGCCGTCGTCGACCGGGTTGAGGTACTCCTGGTAGGAGAGCCAGGTGCGGGTCTCGGGGCCTTTGAAGTCCTTGCGCGGCATGATCACGTGGGCGGGCTCGTCGGCGGCGGCTTCTCGAAACAGGCCTTCGAAGATTACCGTCTTGGGTGTCTTCTTCGTCTCCTCGATCACGCGCGCCTCCTCGAACGTGAGCGCCTGTTGCTCGAGAGCCAGAAGCTCCTCTGGGGAGAAGTCGGTGGGGGAAACCTTGCCGTTTGCGATACGCGCGTTCAGCCGCACAGGTCCGCGCGTGCCACCCTCGGCGTCCGTGCAGAGAGGCACGTCGCACAGCGCTTTGATCTCCAAGGGGCAGCACTTGTCTGGAATCGGCGCAAACGCGATGGGACGTGGAGCCGTGGCGGGCGGCGCGACGGCGAAGTCGCAGTCTGGAGTGTCTACCGTTTGCTCTGCGTTGGGCAAAAGGGGCCTGGGCTCGTTGCCCGGATTGGGGTCACGGACCTTGAACGACGCGCTCTGCCCCTGGCTCTTGAGCACGGGTATGTTTTCGATCTCCGGGTCGGGGGGGTACTTCTCAGCATTTCCAAGGTCGTTCGGATGGATCCACAGCTGGCCCGTGACTGGCACCGAGAAGGGGTCGGCCACGCCATCTCCGTTCTCGTCGGGCTCGGCCAGGCTGAAGCCGGTCTGCGAGCGCTCGTCCTTCTGGTAGACGAGATTGCCAGCCACGCCCGTCAGCGCCAGGGTGGTGTAGTCGCCCGTGGGCAGCTCTTGGCAGTCGGTCAGGCCCGTCTCGAAGGCGGTGGCGACATTGCCCGCGGGGAACACGTTGATGTCGCAGTCGTTGCGATTGTCGTTGTCGTCGTCGATCTCGGCCGTCGTGATGGTGGCCGAGGGCAGGACCGTCACGGGCAAGGTGGGGAAGTACACCGAGTGCTCTTCCTGCACGAACTTGTCGACGCCTCCGAGCAAGGACACGTTCGGGATCGCCGCGGCCGTTTCTTCGGGGCTGCGTTGGCGCGTCAGCGCGATGAAAGGCTGAGACCAAGGCGTCCTGGTGCTCATCAGAAAGCCCTGGGCCACCGCGGGTCCGTCTTCGAAGGGAGGTCCGAAGGCGAAGGACATCGGGTGCAGCGCGTCGCTGAACGGCCACAGATGCCAGGCGTAGCTCTTCTGATCGAGCAGGTCGTAGTCGATCCCGAGCTTCTTCAGCAGCGGCCCCACGCAGAGATCCGTGCCATCGGCCTTGGGCATGGTGGGCGACACGCAATCCGCGGCCGCGCGGTCGTTCGTGATCAGGCTCAGCTCGAGGCCCGCAAACTTGCGCAGGCGCTCATAGGCGAGCTTGCGCTTGCCGCCAGGGTCGCCGGGCCCAGGCGATGTGATGGCAGCGCCCCATTCGCCCTCGCCGAGATCGACGGTTTGCTCCGACGAGAGGTAGCCGCGCGGGTTGTTTTGCTTCAGCTCGAACATCGGCCGCTCGGTCCACACCGGCAGCGCCACGCTGACCGTCACACCGCGCACGACCTGGCCGTTTTCACGCCCGCCGCCGATGACGTGCTCGCACACACCGTCGAAGCGGATGCGCTGGTTGCGCGGTCTGTTCGTGTCTGGGTCGATGTCGAAGAAGCTCGTGATGGCCCCGCCCAAGGCGTCGCCCGCGGTCTGGATGTTGTTCGTGAGGAACAGCGGGTAGTAGTCGCCGTCGCGATCGAACAGCGCTTCGATGCGGTACTCCCTGGCGCTCAGCCCTCGCCCGAGGGGGATGCGCGGCCAGTTGAACGGAGCGGAGGTCGTCACGTTCACGTGCAGGTCGGCCAGCGTCGGATTCTCGGGCATGCAGTCGCCGAGATCGGTGAAGAAGGCGCTCATGGGCACCACCAGGATGCTCGTGGGCAAAGGGCCGTCGGGTGGCGGGGGATCGTCGAAGTTGTAGAGCGTCAGCACGGCACCCACGCCCCTGAGCTTCGTGGGCTTGCCGGCGTCGAACGTGCACAAGGGGCGAGGTCCGATGTACTGAACGACGCCCTGAATCAGCCCGCCCGGATCCGGCACGTTGCCAAAGTTGCTGGTGATCTCCGACACGGGCGGGTCGTCGCAACCCGCGCAGAAGCTCGTGCCCAGAAGCAGGGAACCGATCAGCCAGTTCAAGTGGCGCATGCGCTGCATCTCGCTGTTGTTCGTGAGCTGTTGTTCGTGAGCCGTTGTTCGTGAGCACGACTGGAGCGCACGCAGGACACCTGGTGTCCCGCGCAGCCCCCCACTTTCGCCTGAGCGAACCCTTCGAGGATAAGTCACTCATCTTGCAGAAGTGAACGATTATCCGCCGCCTTGGCCGTGGGGCGTGGGTAGAGCACGTACTTGGGAGTCGTGACATGGCGCACGGACGGGCTAGTATGAGCATCCTTCGTCGACATCTGGGAGAAGCGATGTCTGTCAGCCGTACTGCTTTGAAATCCTTGGCCGCCTGGATCGTGCTTCAGGCGGGCTGTACGTTCGAAGACCCCAATGCCCCGCCGCCGCCGGACGACTGCATCAAGCGGTACCCGGGCAACCCGGAACCGGGGCTATGGACTGGCATCGACGGCCCGGCCGCCTGTGCCGGCACCAATCCCGCGCGCAGCGACGTGATCGATGGCGACACCATCGTGCACTTCACGGGCAGCGGCTGGAACGAGCAGGCGGCCCACTGTCGCGGCATCGATCTGTTCTTGGGCGCTACCCCCGTCATGAACCTCGACAACGACATGGATGGCGTGCCCGACGTCGTCATCAAGCGCAACGCCGAGGTCCCGCTCGATGCGATAGGCTATTGCCTCGTCAACGGTGGGACGCCGAGCGAGCAGGTCGAGTACTCGGTGTGCGGCCTGCAGACTGCGGGCAAGGGAGCTTGCGAGCAGACGCTCGTGCAGCAGGGCAACGCCGAGATCACGGCCGAGTGGTTCAACTGCCCGGGTGCCGAGTTCTGTGCCCCCGCGTCAGAGGACGCATGTTTGAAGGAAGCCGGCGACGGCAGGGTCTACGCGGCCTACGTCGATGACCCCGACTTCTTCTGCGAGGGGACACCCAACGCGGGCAGCCTGACCGATGCGCAGGACACGCTGCTCATGATCACGGGCACCCGCTACAAGCAGTCGAGCGCCATCTGCATTGCGACCAGCACCTACGACTCCAAGGCGGGGCTGGCCTTCGGCATCGGTCCGGTGTCGCGCATCTCCCAGCGCGTGATGGACAGCACGCGCGAGCCCCAGCTTCCGGTGCTGGATCCGGAGCGCCACCCCGTGCCCAACGGCAAGACCGACGGCTACTGCCTCTTCAACGAGGGCACGGCCGAGGAGTTCGCCCTCTACTCGATGTGCAATGGGCAGCCTGCGACCGACCCCGATGCCGAGCCCGTGGACGGTGGTGCGCCTGCGCCCTTCAAGCCCACCTTCGACCTCACGCGCAAGGAGCGCTGCGTTGGCGCGACTCTGCAGATGCAGGACGACGGCACCAGCAAGGAGGTGAGCCTGTGGGGCGTGAAGGTGCCTTCGCCGCGCAAGGGCAAGTGGTTCGACTGCCCCGGCAGCGAGCTCTGCAATTTGCCCACGAAGTGAGTGGGCAGCTACCCTGACAGCGCCCGCTGGGCTGCCGTCGAAGGGGAGAGAACAGATCATGTCGCACGCCTTGGGTGTGGCGCATCGCTGCGCCTCGTTGGTCGTCGTGTCTTGGGTTTTCGCGGCCTGTGCGACGACGCCGCCCGCGGCGCCCGTCGAAACCGGCCCGAAGCTCGGCGCGGGGGAGACCGTCATCATCGCCGAGCGGGTGCCCATGCCACCCCCGCCGCCGCCGCCCAAGCCCGAGATTGGTGAGGTCGTGAGCCTCGGTGACAAGCTCGCCACCACCACGGCGGTGTCGCGCAGCGGGCGAGTGTTCATCAATTTCCCGCGCTGGTTCAAAGACAACGAGGCCGCCTTCTCCGTGGCTGAGTTGGGACAGGACGGGTCGCTCAAGCCTTTTCCGGACGCCGCGTGGAACAACTGGACGGAGCGGGCGAACGCCGGCAAGAAGCTCGTCTGCGTGCAGAGCGTGTTCGTCGACGCCCAGGACCGACTCTGGGTGCTCGATGCCGGCGCACCCTATTGGGGCAAGACCGTCAAGCGCGGACCCAAGCTCGTCGCCATCGATCTGCAGACGAACAAGGTCGCTCAGATCGTGCGCTTCGACGCCAAGACCGCGCCCGAGAACAGCTACCTCAACGATGTGCGCATCGACCCCAACGGACGGCTCGCCTACCTCACCGACTCGAACCTCGGCCGGTTGATCGTGGTCGATCTGAAGTCGGGCAAGAGCCGCCTCGCGCTCCAAGACCACGCTTCGACGAAGTCTGAGCAGGATGTCGTGCCCGTCGTGGAGAACGTGCCGCTGAAGCTGTCCGACGGCAGCGTGTTCAAGATCCACGTGGACGGCATCGCCATCGCGGGCGACTACCTCTACTACCACGCGGTGACGGGCCGAACCCTGTATCGCATCAAGCTCGACCTGTTGCGCGATCCGACGCAGAAGCCCGAGGCGCTCGAGGCCGGCGTGGAGAAAGTGGCCGAGACCGGCATCCATGACGGCATGGCCGCCGACGCCGACGGCAACCTGTACCTCACGCAGCTCGAGGACAACGCGATCACGGTGCTCTCGCCGGACGGCAAACAGTCGCTGCTGTTGAGCGATCCACGTCTGCAGTGGCCCGACAGCATCGGCGTCGGGCCGGACGGCTTGTACGTGACCGTGTCGCAGGTGCACCTCTTGCCCGCGTTCAACGGCGGCGCAAGCAAGCGCCAAAACCCCTACCGTGTGTTTCGCATCAAGCCGCCCTCCTGGGGGCCCGCGACGCAGAGCGACGAAGGGCCTACGGCACCCGCGCCGTGAGCGCGCCGCGTCAAAACGACGTGTGATAGGCGAGGTCTTCGAGCTCGCGCGCGGCCTCGGTGACCTGCAGCGGCTCGAAGCAGTCGAGCATCACGGCGAGCTCCTCGGTGCGCTGCACCCCGAGACTGCCTTCGTAGGCTCCGCTGTGCGGACCGTGGGGAATGCCGGCCGGGTGAAACGAGAGGCTCCCTGGCCCCACGCCCTTGCGAGACGAGAAGTTGCCGTCGCAGTAGTAGAGGACCTCGTCCACGTCGACCGAGCTGTGCGGATAGGGACAGGGGATGGCGTCCTTGCCGAAGTCGAGCACGCGCGGAACGAAGCTACAGATCAAAGCCCCGCGCGCCGCGAACGTGCCGTGGACGGTGGGCGGCAGGTGAACCGCGCCGACTCGTGGCGAGAAGCGCGAGATCGGAAACACGAGCGGGTAGACCGAGCCATCCCAGCCCACCACGTCGAGCGGCGAGGCGAGAAGCTCGTGCGCAGCGAAGCGCTGTCCCTTCTTGATCAAGAGCTCGCGAATGCCCTCGTCGCGCGGGCCCTCGAAGCGTGGCGCGCGAAAGTCTCGGTGCGAGTAGGGGGCGTCCATGCGCAGCTGCCCGGCCTCGTTTCGAAACTGGCTCGGCACGTCCACGCCGCCCAGGCACTCGATGCTGAGCCAGTGTTGCGGGCAGGTGGTGTCGAGGTCGAAGCGATGCGCGAGCCCGCGCGGCACGAGGACGTAGTCGCCGCTCTCGAAAGCGAGGCTGCCGAGGGCGGAGATCAAGCGCCCCTTGCCCTCGCGCACGAAAAACAGATCGTCGGCATCTCCGTTCGCGAAGTACACCGGGTCGGAGGCGTCGGGCCGGAGGACGGACACCACCACATCGCGGTTGAACAACAGCGGCACGCGCGCGTTCACCGGCGCGCCGCGGCGTCCCAGGTGATCGCCGTGAAAGTGCCGACGCACGAGCTCTGTGCTCTCGCTTCTGACGGGGAGCACAAAGCCGTGTTTGACCTCCGTGGGCTTCGAGAGATGGGGACGCCGCTCGTGGTAGAGGATGGTGTAGGCACCATCGAAGCCGCGTCGCGTGAAGCACTCCTCGTAGCAGAGGGCACGGTCGCTACCGTAGAGCGCCGTGTGCGGCTTGTCGGGCAGAAGCCCCTCGGCACGTCGCTCGAGCATCAGGCCGCTCCTCGCTTCTGATCGCGTTCGATGCTCTCGAATAGCGCGCGGAAGTTGCCCTCGCCGAAGCCGAGGTCGCCCTTGCGCTGGATCAGCTCGTAGAAGAAGGGGCCCGCGACGGGGTCGCCGTACAGCGCTTGGGAGTCTTTGAGGAAGATCTGCAGCATGTACTGCCCGGGCTGTGCGCCGTCGACCAGGATGCCGCGACTCCGCAGGGTCTCGACCGACTCGTCGATGTCACCCACGCCGCGTGAGCGCAGGCGATCGCGAAGCGCTTCGTAGTAGGTGTCGGGCGTGTGCATGAACTCCACGCCTCGTTCGCGCATCGCCGTGACGCTGGCGATCAGGTCGTCGCACAAAAGCGCCACGTGCTGCACGCCGTCACCGCGATGATCGCGGTTGAAGAGGTTGATCTGCGACGCGGTGAAGAAGGGGCGGCGCGGCTCGTTGTTCGCAAACTTCACGCCGGAGACGGGGTCGCGCATCACCACGGAGCGTAGGCCGCTGCCGACGCTCGCATCGGGCGTCACGTCGTTCGTGTGGAACTCCACCTGCCAGTAGCGCTCGAAGCCGAGCACGTGCTCGAACCACAAGAGCGCGGGGCTCATGGTCTGGAAGTTCGAGGTGATGTGATCGGCGGCGCGCAGGCCGAAGCGATTGTCGCCGCGCGTCGGGGTCACGCGCTCCATGCCCGGGAAGAGCCCCGCGTAGCCGCTGCGCTGGACGAAGCGAAAGGTGGTGTCGCCGAGTGGCGTCGTGATCGAGAAGTAGGCGATCTCGCCCTGGTCGTCGCGCTCGCGAATCACATCCTGGATGGGTGTGCCGCCGCGCGCGTCGAGCAGCGCGAAGGCCTTGTCGATGTCTTCCACCTCGAACACGAGCGTGCCGATGCCGTCGGGGTGGTTCTGCAGAAAGCGCGAGGCACGACCGCCCTTACCGAGTGGGGCGGAGACCACGATCTCGAGCTCGCCCGTGTCGAACACCAGGGCGCGCTGCTGGCTCTTCTGCTCGATGCTCTCGACGCTCTTGCCCACCTCGGGCAGGTCGAGCATGTCGGTGTAAAACCGCCTGCTGCGCTCGAGGTCGTGCACGTAGTAGTGGATGGCTTCGAGCCGCTTGATGCCGAGGGATTCGACGTGGGGCATGGTGTTCCTAGGGCTGTGACTCAGACGCTGGGCGCGTCGGGTTGGCGGTCGGGATGGGCGAGCTCCCAACGCGGGAGCTTTGCGCAGCGTGCCTCGACGGCGGTCAAGGTCGGATAGGCGTCGAGCGAGACTTCGTAGCGTCGCGCGTTGTAGAGCTGGGGCACGAGGCACAGGTCGGCGAAGCTCGGGGCGTCGCCCACCAAGAACGCTCCAGCGGTGAGCTCGGCGCGCTTCTCGAGCGCCGCGAGACCACGCTCGATGAAGTGCCGGGCCCAGGCGCTGTCGTCAGCGCCGAGCGCGTGTTTGACGTGCTTGAGCACGGACAGGTTCTGCAGGGGTTGAATCCCCGAGTTGACGAGCTCGGCGAGCTCTCTCGCCCTCGCCCTGTCGAGGGGCAGCTTCGGCAGAAGGGGCGCCTCGGGGTAGACCTCCTCGAGATACTCGAGGATGGCGAGCGACTGGCTGAGGTGCACGGGCCCTGCCTCCGTGGCGAGCTCGAGCACGGGCACCTGGCCGATGGGGTTTTTCGTGAGGTGCGCCTCGGCGAGCTGTGAGCCCTCGCGCAAGGACACCGGCACGACCTCGTAGCTCAGTGCCTTGTGGGCGAGCGCGAGCCGCACGCGATAGCTCGCGCTGCTGCGGTAGTAGGCGTGGAGCCGCATCATGGCGCGACCACCGTCTGCTCGATCGCGCCGAACACACTGCGCCCGTTCGCGTCGAGCATCTCGATGCGCACCCGATCACCCACGGCCAAGAAGGGCGTGCGCGCCTCGCCGTGCTCGATCATCTCGCGCGCCCGCCGCTCGGCCAGACACGACACGCCGCGCTCCGGATCTTCGTTCGAGACGGTGCCGCTGCCGAAGATGGTGCCGGCGGTGAACGCGCGCGTCTTGGCGCAGTGGGCGAGCAGGTCTGCGAAGCTGAAGTGCATGTCGGAGGCGTCTGGATGGCCCACTTGCGTGCCGTTCAAGTGCGTGAGCAGCGGCAGATGCACCCGTGAATCGCGATAGGCGTCACCGAGCTCGTCGGGGGTCACGGCGAAGGGCGAGAAGGCCGTGGCAGGCTTGCTTTGAAAGAAGCCGAAGCCCTTCGCGAGCTCGTTCGGCACGAGGTTGCGCAGGGTGACGTCGTTCGCGAGCATCAGCAGGCGCACGTGCGCGGCGGCCTGCTTCGCGCTCACGCCGAGCGGCAGGTCGTCGACGATGACGCAGACCTCGGACTCGAAGTCCATGCCAAAGCGCGCGTCCACGAGCGGCAGCGCATCGCGCGGTCCGAGCAGCTTGCCGGAGCCACCCTGGTAAATCAGCGGATCGGTGCGCAGCGTTTCGGGCGGCTCTGCGCCACGCGCCTTTCGCACCAGGATCACGTGGGTGATGAAGGCGGAGCCGTCCACCCACTCATACGCACGCGGCAGGGGCGCATCGAGCTTGTCGAAGTCGATGGGGTGCGAGTCGGCCTCACCGTGGGCCAGCGCTGTGCTCAGCGCGCGAAGACGTGGCTCCGTCGTGTTCCAGTGATCGAGCGCGTGCTGGAGCGTGGGGGCGATGCCATCCGCGGGCGCGAAGCGCGCTCCAGTGGGGTCTATCACCAACAGCTTGCCGTCTCGCGTACCGTCCCTGAGCGTTGCTAGGCGCATGGCTCGAAGCTACCGCGCGCAGCCGAGGAGCCAAGGGGACTCCTCACAGGCGAGCGTTCAGGGTGGCTCGGACCGCACGTCCATCACACAGCGCGAGAGCAGGGCCGCCTGCTCCTCGTCCATGGACAAAAATTCGAGGCCCGCTTCGAAGGCTGCGAAGTCGTCGTTGTCGAGGTGCTTCACCCATGCGACGCGGACGTCGCAGGTGAGCGAGCCGCCGTCGGGCAGGAACAGCTCGATCTCGAGACGCTTGCCCACGATCAGCTCGTCGTCCGTGTAGATGCGGATGCCGCCGAGACTGACGTCGTGGGCCTTCTTGCGCGGGCCGAACAGGCGTGCCGACCGGTAGTACACCGGAACCTGGACGCGCTGAAACCGACGTCGCTCCCCCCCCCTGCATGGAATTAGTAGACCACAGATGGGCCTCGTTTGGCCACCAGGGCTTCTGGGCCTCGAGCGGAGCTCGCCCGCGAGGTGTGGGAAGCTGTACTAAGCTCGAAGGCCCATGCGCCGTCGCGACAAAGCCGAGCACATCCGTCTCAAGCTCGACGAGCTGTACCCAGAGCCGCCCATCCCCCTCGTGCACCACGACCCCTTCACGCTGCTGATCGCCGTGCTGCTCTCGGCGCAGACCACCGACGCGCGCGTCAACCTGGTGACGCCCGCGCTGTTTGCACGAGCGAGCACGCCCGACGCCATGGCGCAGCTGTCGGTGGACGAGATCCTCGGTTACATCCGCACCTGTGGTCTTGCGCCGTCCAAGGCGAAGAACATCGCGCGCCTTGCGCGGCTGCTCGTCGACGAGCATCGAGGGGAGGTGCCGCGCAGCTTCGAGGCGCTCGAAGCGCTGCCTGGGGTCGGGCACAAGACGGCGAGCGTCGTCATGGCCCAGGCCTTCGGCGTGGCCGCCTTTCCGGTCGACACACACATCCATCGGCTCGCGGCGCGCTGGGGCCTCTCCGATGGGCACAGCGTCGAGCGTACAGAGCGGGACTTGAAGGCCCTGTACGCCCCCGAGCACTGGAACAAGCTGCACTTGCAGATCATCTACTTCGGTCGCGAGCACTGCAAAGCCCTGCGCCACGTCGAAGAAGTGTGCCTGGGCCGCGCCGAAGCGCCGTCCCACGCGAGTTGCGAAGCGCGCGTGAGCTGGCTACACCGGCTTCGGTTTTGAGGAGAAGACATGGCAAAACTCGTCGAAGTGGTCGCTGATCCAGCAAAGCGCCAAGAGGTCGTGGCGCAGGCGCTCAAGGTGCTCGACCAGGAAGTGGCCGACAAGGGTGGGCTCAGTGGCATGGCCATCAAGGGCGCCTACGCGATGGCCAAGAGCATCGCGCCCGGCATCATGCCGCGCATCGTCAATGGCCTTCTAGACGACTTTCTCGCAGCGCTCGAGCCCTTCTACGAGCAGGCAAAGCAGAAGGGCGTCGACGTGGGGCAGCACCTCACGGGCCAAGCGTCCGTCGTGGCCAACGCCCTGCTCTCGATCACGGATGCGCGCGCGGCGCGTCATGAGGGCGGTCCCTTGAAGAAGGGCTACGAGAAGCTGCGTCCCACGGCGCAAAAGCACGTCGAGCAAGCCGTGCCGCGGCTCGCCCAGCTCGTGAAGCAGTACGCCCCCTGACGAGCTTTCAGCGGAAGCGCAGGGTGTACGTCAGCACGCTGTTGTGCATCCAAGGACGCTCCTCGATATACCTCTCGAGGTCTTTGGCTCCGGCACGCTCGGCGAGCTCCATCGACCAGCCCACGATGCTGTGGCCGTGGCTGGCTGACATATCTGGGTAGCCGTTCAGCCGGATGCGGACGACGTTGACGCCGTCCTCAGGCGGGAGCGAATCGACGCTGATCTCGCCGAAGTTGAAGTGGCTGCGCCAGCGGCTCGGCATGCGCTTGAGGGCCTCTTGTGGCGTCACGCCCGTGAGGTCGAGCTCTCCGCTTTCCTCCATGACCTTGGCGAAGGCGCGACCCATGGTTTGGGCGGCCGTCTCGCTGCCATCGTAGACGTAGCGATGCACGACCTGGAGCAGGCTGTCGAACACCTTGAGCGAGTACCAGGTGCTATTCGAGACGCGCTTGCGCAGCAGGTCTTGCTCCCACTGCCCGAGCGGCGGCAGTGTATGACCACGCTGGTGCACACGCAGCGTCTTCACGACGTCGCGCACGTTGGTCCCCCTGACCAGCCGCTCTTTCATCGCGGGCCGTTATACCGCAGCTCGTGCCCGCGGACCACGCCGCTCACTCGCCAGCGTAACGATGGGGCTGAAGCGCGGCGACCACGCGGTCGAGCTCGTCCTCGAGGTCGTCGATGAGGCGCTCGCAACGCTGCACTTGCCCCGTGTAGCCGTACTCTTCGAGTTGCTTGCACACGGTGACCATGCGCTGCGCGCCGAAGTAGGCTGCCTGCGACTTGAGCTTGTGCGCGGCGCGCGCCACGGACTGGCCGTCACCGTCCTTGAGCGCTGCGCGTGCCGTTTCGTAGATCTCGGGCGCGAGCTGCAGAAAGAGCTCGATGATATCGTGGACGAAATTGCGCGAGGTATCACCCGTCGCGGTATCGCCGAGTCGATATAACTCGCTCAGGTCTATCGGTGACTCGCGCGCGATCACCGGTGCGGCCTGTTGGAGCTTGCGTTCACCGCTTGCACCCATTTCGCATCAACTCCCTCGGGTATGAATACGACGATGGTACGTCGATTCTCCGCCCCGTGCTTTGCCTTTCGCCAAGCTAGCTCGATGAACCGACGTTGGCCGGTAGGTGCGGGCCGAGCGGAAAGCGTCGCTCCTCGCAGCCGTAGGCTTTTGGGGTCAATTCGAGCACGGTGTGTAGAGGAACACTGACGTGGGGAATCTCCTCGCGATCCCTGCCCATCAGGTATCCATACAAGGCACGCAGAACCGCCTGATGGCTGATGATGAGCGCCGGACGGCGCTGCCTCTCGAGCTCGAGCACCACCGGTTCCACACGCTGGATCACATCGGCGTAGCTCTCTCCCTGTGGGTAGCGGTAGCCGAGCTTGTCGCGACTACGCGCGCGAAACTCCTCGGGCATGCGCTGGCTGATCTCTTCGTAGGTCATGCCATCGCAGGCACCCGCCTCGATCTCGTTGAGCGCATACCAGGACAGGCTCTTCTGCCCCAGCGCGTCGGCGGTCTCGAGGGTGCGCAGAAGGGTGCTCGTCCAGACTTCGACGCGGCCGTGGGGTGAGATGCGCTCGTCGTAGAACTTGCGCAAGTGACGTGCGTACTGGCGGCCGAGGGGGCTCAGGTTCGTGTTGCCACCGATGCGGCTCACCACGTTGAACTCGGCCTGCCCATGGCGCGTGAGCCAGATGGGGCGCGGCACGGTGTGCAGGTTGACGAGAAAGGACACGAGTCGCGATGGCAGGTGTCCGGTGATGCGGTTGACGATCACCTGGCGGCCCACGTCGATCAGCTTGATGTAGCTGCCCTCGGTGTCGTCCACGGGCTGATACACGCGCGCGTAGTGCTCGATGCGCGTGCGAAAGTCTTGCACGGCTGCGTCGGGGTCCATGCCCGCGTAGTCGGGTGAGTCGAGCTTTGTCGCGCGTACGTTGGCCTCCACCGTCTGCTCGTCGCAAATCGACTCGATGAAGATCACGCGGATGCCCTGTGCACGGCAGCGCTCGAGAATCGTGCGGCGTCGCTCGCGCGTGGTGTTGGTGGCGTCGTAGATGCCCACTTCGCCGCCGGTGGCGAACCAGTGCAGCATGTCGTTCAAGGCCAGCATCGCCATCTCGGTGCGCTGACGGACGCCGTCGGTGTTGGTCGGGTCGAAGAACCCATGGGCCTGACGGCTGCCGACGTGCTCACGCCGGTAGTTGCCTACGTTGAACAGGCGTGTGGGGTGCCCGAGCCAGTTCAGGTAGCGCACGATCTTACGTGCGACGAAGGTCTTGCCGCGCGCGGGCAGGCCCACCATCACCAGGGCGTGGGTGCGATTGTCGCCGTGAAGCACCGTCATGGCCCGAGAATACGCGCTTTTGGACCGAACGCTCGCAGCTCAACGCCCGCCGTGTCTGGCGGCGCTCACAGGCCCGCGTGCCTGCGCTCCAGCGCGGAAAGTTGCTCGATCACGATCTCTCCCATGGTCTTGCAGCGCAGAAAGCTCGAGAGCCCGTAGTGCTCGGCAAGCTCCGTGCGCAGCTTCACCACGTGGCTCTCGGGCGCGATGTCATCTGCCGCCATCACCGAGAGCAAGTCCTCGAGGCGCCCCCCGGACGACTTGACGCGCCGCCTGGTGAGCGAGCGTTCTTCGAGCTGATACTGGCGCACCGTCTCGCGCGACATGCACTTGATGCCGAGGAAGATGATGGGGTTGTTCTGTTTGAAGTACTGCGGCAGGTACACCTGACGCTTGCCCTCGTACGATTGCTGATCGAAGTCGATGGCGCGGATGCGGTAGCTCGTCTCTTCGAAGTCGGGCGTGATGTCGATGACGAAGTTGGCCGAGTGCATGTCGCCGAGCAGGCGCAGAAAGCAGCGCTCGTTGAACTTCACGAACTCCTTGGCGAGGCGCACTTCGTCGAGATGCCGATCGCTGAGATAGCTCTTGATGAACATGTTCCCGGGGATGCCCGAGATGTGCTCCTCGACCAGCGTGTCTCGATCGTAGAGAAACGAGATGACGTTCGGCGACAGCATGTGCTCGAGCTCGAGCCCGTACAGGCGAGAGGCGTCTGCCCGCTTGATGTAGAAGTAGTCGAAGTTGTCGTTCAGGGTGTTGACGATGCGGATGCGAAAGGGCTGCGTGTTGCCGTAGGTGCAGAGGTCGACGCGGTCGACGATGAGGTGGTCGATCGCATCGAGCTCACCGCCCGCCTTCATCTGCGCGTAAATCTGCATCAGCCCATCGCGCACATCGCCCTGATCGGCGGCCGAGTACAAGACGCTCACCCAGAGCGTGTCACGGCCCGCCTTGTCGTAGAGCGGGATGCTCTGCTGATAGCGCATCAGGTCGTCGTAGCGGACGGGTAGGCTCACCCCGCGGTCGTAGCGGCTCAGGTACTCCTCGAACGCCGGGCGCACCGAGTAGATCAGCTTCTTGCGCGAGATCAGATGGGGCATGCGATGGGTACGATAGCCGAGGCGGAGGTTTTGGGGAGTGACGGGACGCCCCGATGTGTGCGCAGCTCAGCCGCGGCGTGCGATGACGCGCCGGATGACGCTCTCATACACCGCCGGCTCTTGCGCGCCGGGGATGCGAAGACCCTCGAAGGAGAACGTGGGCACACCGGTGACGCCGCTCTCGAAGGCGGCGCGCACCTCGCTCTGGATCAGCGCGACGTCGTCGTCGAGCTCGAGCCGGGCGCGGGTTTGATCGGCGTCGAGCCCCGCGGCATCCGCGATGGCGGCGAGCACATCGCGGTCGCCGATGTCGCGACCCTGCTCGAAGTAGGCGCGAAACAGGGCTTCGACGACCGCATCTTCGACCCCGCTCGCGCCTGCCCAGTGGATGAGGCGGTGCGAGTCGAGGGTGTTGGGGCGCTTCTTCTGGGCGCGCATGTCGAACACGATGCCGAGCTGCTCCGCGAAACCGCCGATGCGGGTTTGCATGAGGTCGAGGGCCCGCGCCGAGCCAAACTTCTGGAGCAAGTAGGCTTCGGCGTCGACGCCCCCGGGGGGCACGCTGGGATCCAAAAAGAACGGTCGAAAGCGTACCTTCGCGCTGATGCTGGGCAGGGCCGCGAGCGCGCGCTCCAGCTGTCGCTTGCCGACGTAGCACCAGGGGCAGACGGTGTCGGAGTAGACGTCGATTTGGATCTCGTGCACGCCCTCACCAGCTCGTGTAGGGGAGGCGCTGCTTGACCGCCTCGACGTGAGGCAGCCCTTCGAGCAGCTGGGCGATGGGATCCCACTCGCCGCGTACCAGCGCATCACGCGCGCTGGGCTTGATCTCGCAGGCGTAGGTTTTTCCTGCGGCACGCACCTCGAGCGCCTCGAGGTCGATCGTGACCTCGGTCGTCGGATCCGCCTCCACGGCGCGCGCGATCTCCGCGATTTCGTGCTTTTTCAGGCTCACGCAGGGGATGCCGAGGGTGGTGCTGTTGCCGAAGAAGATCTCCGCGAAGCTCTCGGCGACCACCGCGCGAAAGCCTGCCTTGTGGATCGACTGCGGGGCGTGCTCGCGCGAGCTCCCACAGCCGAAGTTCTTGCCGCTGAGCATCACCTTGGCGCCCTCGAAGCGGGCGTCGTTGAGGGGGTGCACCTTCTTCGTGCCGTCTGCCTCGTAGCGAGCATCGTAGAAGAGCTGCCCTCCGAGGGCATCGAACGTCACGCACAAGAGAAAGCGGGCTGGGATGATCTGGTCGGTGTCGATGTCGTCGCCCGGCACGTACACCG
>CAYNOM010000052.1:16602-17375 GCA_964398415.1 uncultured Polyangiales bacterium
CGCCACCCGAGACCTGCTTGATTTGCGGAAGTGCCATGTTCAGTTCCCTCCGATGCCGAAGACCTTGCGTGCGTCCGACAGCTCGCCCGTGATCGCAGCGGCGGCCACCATCACCGGACTCATCAGCACCGTGCGCCCCGTGGGGCTGCCCATTCTGCCCTTGAAGTTGCGATTGGACGAGGAGGCGCAGAGCTGATTGCCCACGAGCCGGTCGGGGTTCATGCCGAGGCACATCGAGCACCCGGCCTCGCGCCATTGGAAGCCGGCTTCGCGAAACAGGTCGGCGAGACCCTCGTCTTCAGCTTGCTTCTGGACGACCTGGGAGCCTGGTACGACGAGCGCCGTCACGCCGGGGGCGACCTTCTTGCCCTTCACGAAGCGCGCTACCTCGCGCAGGTCGGACAGGCGGCTGTTGGTGCAGCTGCCAATGAACGTGACCTGAACCTTGGTGCCCGCGATGGGCTCACCACCGCGAAGCTGCATGTAGCGCAGGGCGTCCTCGACGCTTTCGCGCTCGGCCTCGGGCAGTGCAGACGGGGAGGGCAGCCTCTCGTCGATCGAGACCACCTGACCTGGATTGACGCCCCAAGTGAGCGAGGGCGCGATGTCTTCTGCGCGGAAGCGCACCACGTCGTCGTAGTGCGCATCGGGGTCGGACGCGATCGATTTCCAATAGGCGACGGCCCTGTCCCAGTCGCGAGCTTTGGGCGCAAACGGTCGGCCCTTCAGATAGGCGAACGTGGTCTCGTCGGGGTTCACGTAGCCGACGCGCG
>CAYNOM010000053.1:0-17340 GCA_964398415.1 uncultured Polyangiales bacterium
CCATCGACGGCGCGCCGCACGATCGCCTGCTGCTGTCCGAGCTAGCGCAGCTCAGGGAGGCGAGTCGCGACTACCGCGGTCTTTCGGAAGTCCTTGCGCAGCTGACCGAAGCGCTCAGCGAAGGCGAAGAGCAGGCCGGGCTGTTCCATCGCATCGGCCAGATCCACGACGAGCACCTGGCCGATCCGACCGCCGCCCAAGGCTGGTTCGAACGTGCGCTGGGCGTCGATCCCTGTTACGTCCCCGCACTTCAGGCTCTCGGCAACCTGTACGTCGCGGCGGGAGCTCACGAAGCGCTCTTGGCGATGCACCTTGCGGAGGCAGAGTCCACCTCGGACTCCTCGCGCCGGGCCGCCGCCCACGCCCGCGTGGCGGAGCTTTACGAGACGAAGCTCGGACAGATCGAAGACGCCATCGAGCACCACGCGCGCGCGCTATCAGCCGTGCCGATCTACGCGCCTTCCTTCAAGGCGCTCACCCGCCTGTTCGCGGCCCAAGGACGTCACGGTGAGCTGATCGAGCTCTACGAGCGCGCCGTCGAGCGCGCGGAGTCCGAGCGCGCCATCAGCTACCTGCTCAAGATCGGTGCCCTGTACGAAGACCAACTGCGGGATCCGGTGCAAGCGATCCACGCGTATCGTCGAGTGATCGAGCGCGACACGCGTCATCTGGGCGCGATCCACGCGCTGTCGCGCGTCACGGAGGCCGCAGGTCGCTTCGGCGAGCTCGTCGAGGCCCTGGTGATGGAGGCGGAGCTCTCGACCGACAAGGCGCACAAAGTCGCCCTCCTGCACCGTGCAGGCGAGGTGCTCGATCAGCAGATCAACGACCGCGAAGGCGCCGTGGCGCTGCTCAAGCGCGTGATCGCCATCGATCCCCGCTACATCCCTGCCCTGACCAGCCTCGGGCGCATCTATTACCGCGCCGGACGCTGGGAAGATCTCTTGGCCATGTATCAGGCCGAGCTTGCGGTGCTCGGCGAAGATCCTCGCGCCGTGAGCCTCGTGCTGAAGATGGCCGAGCTCAGCGAGCAGCGCCTCGGACGCCACGGCGAAGCCACCGACCTGTACCGCCGCGCAGTGCTGCTCGATCCCGCGTCGACCACGGCCAAGCACGCCTACACGCGCAAGCTGCGTGAGCTCGGCAAGTGGGAAGACTTGCTCGACCTGTTGGCCAAGGAAGCCAAGGGAGCTGCCACCTCGCAAGAGCGCGCGTCGTGCTTCTTTCAGATGGGAGAGGTGCTCGAGTATCGCTTGAGCCGCCTCGACGCCGCACTCGATGTGTATGAGAAGGCCCTTGGAGAGGCGCCGAGCCATCGCCCCGCGCGCGAAGCGCAGATTCGCCTGCGCTCGTTGCGTGGCGACCATGCGCGGCTCGTCGACGAGCTGCTACGGGAGGCGTCGACGACAGGCGAGAGCAGCCTCCGCGTGAGCCTGTTCATGCGCGCGGGCGAAATCCTGCGCGATCAGCTGCGCGATCTGCGCCGAGCCATCGGCTGCTTCGAGCAGGTACGCGACGCGCAACCCACGCACCTCGGCACCCTGATCGCCCTCGATGCGCTCTACCGCAAGACTGGCCAGTGGGACGAGCTCAGCTCGGTGCTCGCGGCCGAAGCGCGCTACTTCAGCGATGTAGACACGCGCGCCGCCGCCCTGCGCGAGCTGGTGCGCGTCGCATCACGCGGCGAGCCCGATCGAGCGGCGCTGCGCGACGCCTACGAAGCCATCCTCGACCTCGTGCCCAACGACCTCGACGCCCTCAGCGGCCTCGAAGCGCTCGCCCTGTCCATGTCTGACACGGCGCTGTTGCTGCGCGTCGATGAGCGCTTCGCCCAGGTGGCCCACGATCGTGCCGTGCGTGCCGCGCATCTCACGCGCATGGGTGAGCTGCTCGAAGCGGAGGAACCCCAACGCGCCGTGGAGGCCTATCGCGCCGCGCTCGACGTCGACCCCGAAAACCTGGCTTCGACCCGCGGCCTATCGCGCCTGTCCGAGCGCATCGACTCGCCCGAGGTGCTCGCAGAGGCGGCTCGTCGTGAGTCGGAGGTGCTGCACGATCGACGTACATCCTCGCGGCTTTGGGTCCGCGCCGCCCTTGCCCGACGCGCCATTCGGGGCGAGCCCCGACAGGTGGCTGCCGACCTCGAACGGGCGCTCGAGCTCGACCCCGACAGCGAGCGCGCGGCGTACCATCTGAGCGAGACACTGCTCGAGGTCGGCGACGCACAGCGTCTCTCCGATCTGCTGGCGCGAGCCGCAGGCACCGCCAGTCGCGCGCGAGGTGCCGCGCTGTGGCGCGAAGTGGCGCGCCTGCATGCCGACGAGCTGAACAACGTCGCCGGTGCGATCAGCGCCTTGAACCGCGCCCTCCGTCACGCGCCTGACGATGTCGTGCTGCTGTCGGAGCTCGCGAATCTGTTCCGTCGCGATGGCCAGTGGAACGAGGCGGCAAACCTGCTCGCCCGCGTAGTGCAGATCTCGAAGGCGCCCGGTGTGCTGAGGGACGCACACATCGAGCTGGCCGCGATTCACGACGAGCGACTCGGTGATGCAGAGAGCGCCCTCACCCATCTGCAGCAAGCCCTGAAGCTCGAGCCCGACAATCCCGCCGCCCTCGAGCGCTACTCGGATGTGCTGTCGCGGGAGAAGAAGCACGCCGAAGCCGCCACGGTGGCGCAGCGCCTCGTCGAGGTGAGCCGCATGCCCGGGGCGCGCGTGTCGGCGCTCTTGCACCTCGCTCGCGTCGAGCAGCGTCGGGGCGACAGGGCTGGGGTCTCGCAGGCGCTGTCCGAGGCGGTGGCCATCGATGGCCCGAGCGGCGGCGCAGGCGCTGCATTCCGAGGCGCCATCGGCACGGAGACGACTTACGCCGATTACGCCGCCGCGCTGCGCAAGCACATCCAGGCCTTGCGCGGAAGCATCGGCGTCCCGGCGGAGGTGTACCTGGAGCTCGCGAAGGTGCAGGCGATGGAGCTGAGGTCGCCCGCGGAGGGGCTCGCGACGCTGCGCGAAGCCCTGTCCAAGGCGCCGAACAACCTGAACCTCCGGATCGAGCACGCGCGCCAGCTTCGCGCCGTTGGTGCGCTCGAAGAAACCGCAAACGAGCTGCGCCTTCTGCTGGTGCTCGATGTCGAGCGCACGCAGACCTGGCAGGACCTGGCCGAGTGCTTCGCGGTGATGGGACGCCCCGATGCCGAGTGGCGCGTGAGTCAGGCGCTCTCGCTGCTCGGAGCGATCGAGGCCGAACGAGGTCAGCCCCAGCTCGCCCACGTGCGCGCGGCCGCCTTTGCGGGCTCCGTGCTCAACGAGCTGTCGTACGATCTGCCGCCCTTCGACGCGGCGGGCGAGCTGCTCGTGCAGCTCGGCGAGGGGCTCTCCAAGCTCTACCCGGCCGACCTCGAAGGCTACGGTGTGAGCTCGCGCGACAAGCTCCATGCGCGCTCGGGTCATCCGTTCCGCAATCTCGCAGAGCGCATCGCCGAGATCGTGGGCGCCGGCGAGTTCGACCTGTACGTGCACCGCGCGCGTAACCGCGGGATCGGCGTCGAGCTCGGTGACACGCCCTCGCTGCTGTTCCCGAGCTGGCTGCTCGAGGCCCCTGAGTCACACCAGGTCTTCGCCCTCGCGCGCGTGCTCTCGCTCGTGGCTCGAAGCTGCCACGCCATCTTGAAGCTTACGCCGCGCGAGCTCGAGGTCGTGCTCGCGGCCTACGCACGCACCATGGTGGCCGGCTTCGGCCGTGGGCTCACGAGCGAAGATCTGCTCGAAGACCAGGGTCGCCGCATCTACAAGGCCCTCTCGCGTCGCGCGCGCAAGGCCGCCGAGGAGGTGGTGCAGCGCTACGTCACCACAGCGCCGATCGAGTTCGTGAGCTGGTGCGACGGGCGCGACAGGCTCGCGACGCGTGCGGCTGCCCTGCTCTGTGACGACCTGGCGGCCGCCGTCGAAGGGATCTTGCGCTCGCGCAGCGACGCCCAGCCGCGCAACATCACCATCGATCTCGGCGAGGACTCGGTGCGCGACCTGATGCGCTTCTGGGTCAGCGAGCCGGCGCTGCGAGCACGCGCGCGAGCCGGCATCGGCTAGTGCCGCGCGACACTAGAACGGAACTTCGACACCGCCGATGAGGTCGACGTCGAACAGGAACGTGGGCGCCATGAAGTGCGCCTGGGGACCGACGAAGAGGCCCAGGTGGCGCACGAAGCGATAGCCGAGGTTTGCGCCGACGTTGGCATTGAACAGACCGCTCACCACGAAGGGGCCCGAGTTGCTGCCCTTCGTGGACGTGGGCGGCTGCACCTGAATCTGGCCGCCACCCGCGCCGGCATACAGGCTGGCGACGAAGCCCGTCTCCTTGGGGGCCGTGATCATGTAGCCGATGCGCGCGCCAAAGAGGACGTTCGACAGGCTGCCCTTGCCCGACTTGAAGGCCAAGCGCCCGTACCCACCCAGATAGAGCCTGGGCGTGACGTGGAAGTTGAGGTTGGCCATCATGGCGGCGTGGGGCACGACTCCGGGACGATCGAGCGCAACGGAGCAGTTGCGGAGCACGGTCTGGTTGCCCTGCATCTCTGTGTCGCAGGACCAACCCGCCTTCTCCACGAGCAGCTTCGCGTCCTCGGTTGACAGCCCATCGGCCATGTTGGCGATCGCCTGGGGTGGCGCATCGTCAGCCGTCATGTTGTCGCTGACGTAGGCCAGGCCGCCCACGAAGCCCAAGCTGAACGACCAGCGCGGCGCATCACCGCTCTCTTCGTCGTCGCCCTCCGAGCGCTCTCCGATGGAGCAGAAGTCGTCCTTGCAGATCAAACCTTCGCCGCACTCACTGTCTGCCGTGCAGGTGTCGCCCATCTGCTTGTTGCCGCGCTTCTTGCAGCCGGGCATGCCGGGCGGGCACTCCTCGGTCTGCGCGCACTGGGCCGGAGGCGCCTGGCCCGGCAGGGCCGCAGGCGGCTGCGTGCGGGTCGCCACGATGGGCACCGCCACCGGATTCTGCGGCGTTCCCGCGTTGCCGACTTGCTTGCCTGCAGCGTCCTTGGCGACGATGAAGTACTCGACCTTGGGCTCGAACACGTCCGAGCAGGGAATCACGTAACCGAAGCCGCTGCCGATCTCGACCAGCTTGGCGCTCCTCGGCTTGGGCATGCCAAGACTGCGATAGAAGATCTCGACCTCGGCGACGGCGAGATCGGGCGGGACCTCCAGGTACACCGGCACGCCCGTCTGGGGCAGCTGCTCGGCGGCGGGCACATGCGTGAGATTGCCCTCCACCGGTCCGGGCATGCGGGCAGCGGCCGGGGCTGGCGTGGCCGTCGCGCCTCCGCTGCCCACTTTGCGCTTGGCCAGCGTGTACACCTGCTGGATGTCGGGCGTGCTGACCAGCGGATCGGGCTCGACGGAGGCATCCTGCTGCAGCGCCTTCACGAAGGCATCGAGGCCCGCGGCGTTGTCGCTGAACCCACCCACGTAGACGACGCCGAGGTTCGCGTAGGTGCGGGCCAGAGCCGGCCCCTTCACGCCTGCCTTCTCCGCGTTCTTCGCGGCCTGCTCGAGCGTCTCTTTGGCCGCGTCGAGATCCAGGTTGTTGTAAGCATCCATCGCGACGCGATTCGCTTCGGCCAACTGCTGGGGGTTCGACTGCGCAGAAGCGACTACCGACAAGCTCGAGAGCAGCAGCGCAAGGACCAAAGTCGCGTTGATTCGCATCATACTGGAGTACTCCCTAGTGGCGTATCGTGGCGCGCGCCGCGTTGCGTCCGCTCACGGCTGGGTCGGCTGGGTGGGTGCTGGCTGAGCGGCGCTACCCGTCTGGCCACGGCCCACCGCGGCGTCATCGGTACGCACGAACTCGACGCGTCGGTTGGCAGCCCGGCCTGACGCCTTCTTGTTCGACTCGATGGGCTCGGTCTCGCCGTATCCGCGGGCCGTCATCCGATGGGGCTCGATGCCCTGGCCGATGAGGTACTCGCGCACCGCCTCCGACCGCGACTGGGACAGCTTCATGTTGTACTTGTCGTTGCCCCGATCGTCGGTGTGTCCCTGGACCTCCACGCGAATGTTGGGGAAGTCGCGCAGCACCTGGGCCACCGTGTCGAGCAGCCCAAAGGACGTGCTGCGGATCTTGGACTTGCCGCTCTCGAAGTGCACCTGCTGCTTGATGACGACCTTCGCGCCGGTGACCACCACGTCTTTGTACTGGCGCGGGCAGCCCTTCTCGCTCTCAGGCCCGGCTTCGTCGGGACAGGCGTCCGTCACGTCCGACAGGCCATCGCCATCGTTGTCGACGTCGGGGCAGCCGTCCTCGTCTTCGAAGCCGTCTGGATCTTCGGGCTCGTCGACGCAGCGGTCGTCGGGATCGGCCACGCCGTCGGCATCGTTGTCGGGGTCGGGGCAGCCATCGGTATCGAGATAGCCGTCGGTGTCCTCGGGTGCCGCCACGCACAGGTCGCGCGAATCCGGCACGCCGTCTGCATCACTGTCTTGATCGTCGGGACAGCCGTCGTGGTCTTCGACCCCGTCGAAGTCCTCCGGCTCGGTGGGACACGCGTCCTGGCCGTCGGAGATCCCATCTCCGTCGCGATCGCCTGCCTTGGGCGGGCTCACCACCATGGCCCGCGCGTCACATTTTTCGCGCGGACTCATGCGCAAAGCGGCCTGGGCGTTGGCTTCGGCCAGGATGAGGTGCTCGCCAGCGCGCTCTTGGTCACCTTGATCGAGCTCGGTCTGGGCGAAGTCGAGCTCGGCCTGGGCGAGCGCGAGCTCCTGCGGCGCGCAGACGTAGGCGCCGTTCTGCTCGGCCTGCTCGGCGATCTGTTGAAGACCGTCGATGCGGCCCTGCATCACGTGGGCGTTGGTGCACGCCGCGAGGGCGAGCATGAACAGCCACGAGCACCCGCCACGAAAGATCACGCGTGCCATCAGCGACCGGCCCCCTGGCGTCGTCTCCGTGCGAGCTCGATGGCCTTGTCGGCGTTCTCGCGCGACAGACGCGCATAGCGAATCGCGTCCTGATAGGCCGCCTCGCTCGACTCTTCACGGGCCTTCTGCAGATAGGCCTCGGCCAGCGCGATCTCGTAGGGTGCGTCGTCCACGGCCTTCATCTGGCGCGCCTGCTCGACGCTGCGCGTCGCGCGCACCACGTTGACGGAGTACCCGATGGAGCCGCAGCCCGCGGTCGACAGCGTCACGAAGAGCAGGCCCACGCGCCACGCTCCTCGAGATTCATTCGCATGTAGAGCCCGACCAGGGGCTTCTGAAGGACGTCCGGACACATTCGACTCCGAGACAAACCAGCGAAACGAGCGAGCAAGCCGGCCGGACGCTAACAACAAGGCGGTAATGCGTCAACCGCGCGATGACGCTTCGCCACCCTGCGCGCGCTGACGTGCGGACCTTCAGCCGCGACGCGCGGCCGGCCCCAGCCGGTACAGCAAAAAACCCAGCCCGAGGACGATCCAGAGCGTCATCCAGAGCGTGCCCTGGAGCAGCGCGCCGCCATAGGCCGCGAGGCCGAAGTCGCCCTGGTACTGGGCGTAGGTGCCCACCACGGAGAGCCGACTGCGCGTCAACGCGACGATCGCCGAGCCGAGTGAGACCGAGATCCCGATCCCCGCACCCGCCCACTGATCGCGCTGCGTACGCACGAGCGCCGCGCCTGCGAGAAAACCGGCAGCGCCGACCCCCACCAAGAACAGACACCCGATGAGCACCACCGCGCTCGGGATCGCCGTCGTGTCGACGAGATAGAGCAGGTACCAGTCGCCGTGAAACAGATAGAAGTAGAGCGCCACGGGCAAGAGCACGAGCCCGGCGTACAGCAGGTAGGCCCAGAAGGCGCGGGAGAAGGCGGCGGGCTTCGGGCTCACGCGCAAATCGGTGCGCGCGGCGAGCGCGGCGGCTAACCCCGTGGCGAACGTCAGAAGCAGCTGTGAGAAGAGCGGCAAGACGGCCCCGTTCCGTCCGGCGGACTGTAGCACAGCCCGCGCGCGCTACCCGCAGAGCTGCACGGTCAGGGGACGAGGTTCACGGCCGGGCTCTGTTGCGCCACGTTCTCGGAGGCGCTCGTCAACACGTCGACATCGACCGCCACGTCTAGCTCGAAGCCGGTGATGGAGCCGTGACAGCCGGCGCACATGCCGTTGAACAGGCGCCGCGGAAAGCTCTGATTTGCCCGCTCTCCCGGATAAAACTGGGCTTCCTCGCGCAAGATCTGCTCGCCGCTGAAGGGCGCCCCGTCCTCGAACGACAGGGCCCGACCGCGCTCGTCGAGCATGCGCAAGACGACCGGATGCCCGCCGGGAATGCGAATCTTGGCCGAGCCATCCGCGTAGAGCGGAACGCTGCCGAGCAGATCGTAGTCGACGTAAACCCGACCGAAGTCGTCCTCGACCACCTTCTCCTTGGGCAAGTCGTCGAAGCTCTGGGCCGAGGACGGCGGCGGAAGCGACTCGAGCACCTCGAAGCCGGCAAGGCGCGGATCGATGGGCCGACCCTCGCGCGTGTTCGAGAAGAGCAAGGTCGCGATCATGGGGAAGTCGCTGTAGACGACCTCCGCGTCTTTCTGCCCCGGCTCGATGCGCGTGTGCGCGTTGGCTTCGTCGATGCGCGACTCGAACACCCCGTGGTTGACGCGCGCATAGATCGCCACGGCCTCGATGTCCGAGCGCCCCGCCTCGCCACCTATGACCTCGAGCGTGTTGCCGTAGGGATCGAGCACGCACAGATCGAAGTCGAGGGCGTCGGCCGTGAGGCTCATGGCGTCGGGGTCGCAGGACACGATCAGCATGCGCGACGGCAACGGCGCGGGTGAGCGGAAGGCGCCGAGCTGCTTGTCGAACGCCCCAGGCCGCGGGAAGCGCATCGAGCGCACGTAGAGCTTGTCGCGCGGATCTCGGTCGTCCTGATCGGGGCCGATGGAGCGATTGACGATGACGATCGTGCCCGCACCGTGCTTGGCACCGAACGGCGCCGCCACGAGCGCGAGGTCGCGACTCGGCAGCTCGACGATCTCGGTCGCCATCTCGAAGCCCACGCTCGGGCGCTGGGCAAACAGCGGATGGTAGTCGCCGCCGTCGAGGTTCTGACGCCTGCCGGCGAGCTGAAAGAACTCGGGTTCGCGCTTCTCGGTGGTGAAGATGACGCGACCGTCGCCCATGAAGCTCGGCATCAGCTCCTGATTGTTGAGGAAGGTCAGCTCTCGCACGGCCTTGCCGTCGTACACGTACAGGTTGGCATTCGGCGCGAGCGTCGAGCGCGTACGGGTCGGTCCCTCGATGCGGTAGCCGCCGTCGAGATGGCCACGCGTGGAGGCGAACACGAGCTGCCCGTCGGGGGCAAACGCGGGATCGAAGTCGTGGGTGAGGATGCCGTTCTGCGTGGTCGCCTCGGCGGAGATGCCCGCGATCGGAGCACAGCCCGAGCCATCTTGGGCCGCACGATACAAGCGCAGTGGAGCCTGGGCGCTCGCCCGCGCCGCGAACGCGATTTCGGTTCCGTCCCAGGACACCGCGGGCCCGCGCACATCGGCCGTGGCGACCTCGAGACCGCACCCCACGAGCAGGCTCGTCGGCGCACCGAGCGTGGGCCTGCCCTCGTCGTCCAACATCAGCGACGCGCGCAAGAGGTCCGCACCGGGGCGATAGCGATCGAAGTCACGCACGTCACCCACATCGAGCGGCCGCGACACCCACAAGAGCGCGTGCTCGGGACCCGGATCGATCTCGCCTTTTGCGATCGCAAGCTCGCGCTCGAGGGCGTGCCACGCCACGAGCACACAATAGGGCGAGGCCTGATCGAGCGGCTGGGCTGTGATGTCGAAGTCGGCGCAGTCTGCTGCGCGCGCAGGCGCCCCGAAGTCTTCGAGCAGTGCGCCACCGCGATGCGCAATGCCCACGCTGCCGCTCTCGGGCGGAAACAGATTCTTGGCGATGAGCCGACTCGCGTTGGGATCGGGGCTCTCGAGCGCCAAGAGGCGACGCGATAGGTCGTAATTTTTCTCGAACGCGATGGGCGCGAAGGTGCCCTGGGCGCCACCCCTGAGCCGCAGATCGTGGAACATGGCGTTCGAGTGGCAGTTCTGGAACATGCACCCCTTCTTCACGAGCACGGGCTGCACGTAGTTGCCGAAGTAGCGAAGGCCCTCGTCCTCGGGCGTGTAGCGCAGGAGCTCGGGCGCGCGCTCGACGATGTCCTCGACCCACTTGCGCAGGGCGCGATAGCCCGCGTCGTCCGTATCGCGAAAGACGTTGCCGCCCTCGTGATAGACGCCACCACGCAACGTGGAGAGAGGCCTTCGCAACAGCTCCGACAGTGACACCGACGGATCGAGGTGGGCGAGCGAGATGAAGTAGTTCCAGCGCAGCTCTTCCTCGGTGTCGCCGCAGGTGAGGTAGAGGTCTGCGACCTCGGTGCCGTGACAGCTCGAGCCTGCGCAGCGCTCGCGGAGCACGGGCTGTGCGCTACGCACGAAGGCGTCGTAGCTCGCCTGATCCTTCGGCGCCTGCTTGGGATCGAAGCGCGGATGGCTGCCCGGGCCCGAGCGACAGGGCCCTTCATTGTCGACCAGGGCTTCGTCGACCCGACCATCGCGCCGGTAGCCCTCCCCCACCCAGGCCTTGAGCGCGGCGTAGCCCTCGGAGCCCTCCTGGAGCAGCTCGCCTCCCGCGTGGCGCACGTCGGTGGTGATGGGCACGAACAGGCGCTCGGGCGCGCTGGGGTCGGGCGGATCGATCGTCTGCACCGGCACCTGGATGGCCGTGCCGCCCTTGAGCAAGAGCTGGCCCACCGTGTAGGGCCCCGTGGCTGGCAGCACGTCTTCGCGCCGCATCAAGGCGTCGTAGCTCGACAGGTCGAGGTTGCCGACTGCCGTCTGATCTCCGCGCGCGACGTGACAACCGGTCGTTTGCTGCACGCAGCCGACCTCCATCACGGGTGCGATGCGGTCGTCGTAAAACGTGAACGCGGGCGGCTCGGGGGGCGTGCAGGCCGAGCACGCGAGCACGAGCCACGCGGCGGGTGCGCCGAAACGACGCGCGAGCGCGGGCAGACGTGAGGTGAGCGACGTCATCGGAAGCGATTGTATCAGCGCATGCGCTCGGCCACGGCAATGGCATCGAGCACCCGGTCGTCCTGCTCCTTAGCCTTGGCTTCGCGCAAAGCAGTCTGCGCATCCGCACCGCCGATGCGTCCGAGCGACCACGCGGCCGCCTGTCGCACCTTGGCCGACTCGTCGCCACGCAGGGCCGCGATCAGCGCCCCCGCGGCGTCTCCCACCTTCATCTCACCGCACAGCCGTGCAGCCCGCATGCGCACGTCTGCATCGTCGTCGCCGAGCAGCGGCAGAAGCGCGTCGCGCTCGCGAAAGGAGCGCAGCGTCAGAAGGCCCTCGAGCGCCGCGAGCTTCACCGCGGCCACCCGATCGGCGAGCAAGTCGGCCATTACCGCGCCGCCAGCATCGCTGTTGAGCCGTACGAGCGCGCGCGCCGCGGCCACCCGCACGCCCGAATCGGGATCCTCGAGCGCGGCGTCGGCGAGCTCGGGCAAGGCGTGGGGATCCATCAGCTCGCCCAGGGCCTGCACCATGCGCGCACGACGCGTCGCGTCGGCTTCGACCTTGACGTCCTTGCGCAGCTTGGCGACCACCGCTGGCCCCGCGAAGGGCTGCCGGCGCAGCCACCAGGCGCTCATCTCGCGCACGCGCGGGTTCTTGCTCGATACGAGCTTTTCGGAGAGCAGCGGCACGCAGGCGTCACACACCACGCGCTCGCCGTATTCGAGGATCGACTTGAGCGCTTGGGGCGAGCCGTTGTTGATCGCGGCCACCAGCGCGTCTTGGCTCGGCGCCTCGGCGCCTGGACTCAGCTCGCCGCGACGCGAGTACTCGGGTGTGACCGGGCCCTCCTGCGCAAGCACCGAAGCACTCGAGCAGAGCAGCGCGACGAACACCCCCGTGCGCAGCGTTCGCATGATGCGCTCGTCGGCGCGCGCGGCGTGGGCGTGATGTGTGGGACTCATGGCTCGTACTCCATCCCGGTGAAGGCGGCCCCATCGACGTTGCGCCGCGAGTAGTACTGGGCGCCGAGGTCGACCGCGCGAATCAGCGTCACGCGCTCGGCGCGCGTCAGCGTTCCGCCCACGTCCTCCGGATGAGGCGCCCCGGCAAAGGCCCACTCGTTCGTTTCGATCGGGGTCCCATCCGTCGCGAGCTTCACCGCGTTGATGTTGATCTTCTCGATCAGGCGGCTACTGCGGGCATTGCCGGGGATCACCCACTCGACGGGCGCTCCCTCCACGCGCGTGTCGCCCATCATGGCCGAGGGAAACAGAAGCGTGACGTAGGATGCGGGATAGGTGACCGCATCGCGCTCGTACACCAGACTGAGCGAACGCGACGACAGATCGAGCACCGGGATCTCGAACTCCTGGGGCTCTTGTCCCTCGAGCGTCACCACCACCTGATACGTCTGCCCGGCGAAGGGGTCGTTCGCGCCCCCGTCGTGGCAGCTCACACACTTGGCGTCGAAGACGTCCTGCACTTGCGAGCCCGTGACCGCGCCGTACCAGGGCAGCTCGACGCGATCGACGATGGGCGCGAGCATCTCATCGGGCCCGCGCTGCTGCGCCGTGGTGGTCGGCGACGCGAAATCGCCCTTTCTGCTCTCGTGACAGCCCCCGCAGGTGCGCGTCTCGCCGGGCATGGCTTGGATCCACAACAGCTGATTGCGGATCGACATGTCGAAGCGGTCGATGGGCTGAAGGTGCACCGGCAGATAGGGCGGGATCTCGGCGAGCCAGGATCCATCCGCGTGTACCCGCGCCTCTCCGAGGATCGCGGCGCCTTCGTGCATGGTCAGACCAAACTGACCGACGCTGCCGATCTCCGACGAAAAGCCCTCGATCACGCGCACGCGCTGCGTGTCGCCGAGGGCCTTCGCCAGGCTGACCGGCTCTCGAAATTGCCCACCGCGCACGCTCTCGTCGAGCGAGGTGTTGCGGACGTCGATCGAGCCTATCACCGCAGGCTTTTGGTTGTCGTACTCGCCGTCGTTGATCGCGGGCAACACGGGCGGCTCATCCCGCGGCCGCACGGGGATGGCGTAGAGATCCCACATCGTGGGGTCGTTGTAGACGAGCTGGCGCTTGCCCGACTGCGGATCCCACAGATAGAGCCCGAAGTCGGGCGCCGTGCCGGCGAGCTCGCTGCGCTCGTTGACGTCGCCGTCGGCCCAAGACACCAGCACCTTGCGCGAGTCAGGCAACAGGTGCGGCGATCGATAGCGCCCCACCCCCGAGGCCGGGGTCGCGTCGTCCGTGGGCACGTCGAGCGTGAGGTTTTCGAAGCTCGCGTTTTGCTCGTCGAACAGGCCCTGGGTCTTGCTCAGCGCGGTGTACGGCACCTTGACCCGCATCAGCGCGCCGGCCTGGATCGTCTTGTCGCGACTGGTTGCAATCCCAAGAAACTCGCCGGTGCCGATCTCACGCACCTGCACGATGCTGTTGAAGGGCTTGTCGTGCTGACCCGCGAGCGCGCGCATCTGCGTGCAATCGGGGCGCATCGTGAACAGCTTGACGTCGTTCGTGGCGCCGAGGTGCTCCCAGCGCGAGAACCCGATGAGTCCGTTCTGCATCGAGAACGGCGCCGTGGTGTGCGAGAGGTTCTGCGAGCACAACCTGCGATCGGCATCGCCCGAGACCTCGGAGATGGTCGCGAGCTGCGTGACACGCTGCGCGTGGTTGTACTCGTCGGCGCGCGTGCCCATCTCGGTGAAGGGCTGGTTCGTGACGAAGGCGATGCGACCTCCCGCGACGAAGATGGGCAGCGAGTCGTCGGCCTCGTGGAAGGTGAGCTGCTTGACCTTGCCGCTGCCATCCACGTTGGCGAGGTAGATGTGGTAGCGGTTGTCGTCCTTCGTGCGCATCGAGAAGACGACCTTCTTCGCGTCGAAGGAGAGATCGAGGCCGTTGATGTCCACGCCCTCGAAATCTTGAGTGAGGTTCGTCAGCTTGCCGTCCGGAGCGGGCGGCTCGAGCACGTACAGCCCCGAGCTCGGTCCGGGCGTGTAACGGTCGTAGTCGAAGACCTGACCCATGCCGTCGGTGACGTTATGGCTGCCGTCTTCGCGCTCGTAGGCCCGCTTCACGAACAGCAGGGCGTCGACGCCGGGCAGCACGTTGTCCTGCTTGGGCTCCCGGGAGCACCCCCAAAGGAGCACCACAATCAGCAGGTGCAGTCCGAGTCGACCCATGGTTCAGCCTCCGAGCGGCCATGATGCAACGGGAGAGCCAACTCCCGAGGCCTCAGAAACCACCGATTATTCAACCTTTCTCACATTGTCGGCACGAAAACCGTGGGGCTGCCCACCCCCAGAGCCAAACATCGAGGGGGGCGACCTCCCCCAACCGACCCAATTAGCGTGAGCGTGAGCGTGAGCGTGAACGGACGAGCACCGGCACGACCACGCTTGTAGAACCGAGCTATAACGAGGAGACATGCGTACCATCCCCACGCTCCTGACCTTGGTCTGGACCTGGCTCTCGACCTGGCTCGTGACCGCGAGTGCCCAGGCCCAAGAGCTCGGCCTGGCCGACCGCTTCCGAGCGGCCCTCGACGGCGGCAGCATCAGCACCGCCATCGGCGTGTCCTTCGTGGCCGGCATCGCCACCTCGCTCACGCCCTGCGTCTACCCGATGATCGCGATCACCGTCAGCGTGTTCGGGGCGCGGCAGGCGACGAGCCGCATGCAGGGCGCCGCCCTGTCGAGCTCATTCGTGGCGGGTATGGCGCTCCTGTTCACCACGCTCGGCATCATCGCGGCCTTGAGCGGCGGCGTGTTCGGCGACGAGCTCAGCAGCCCCTACGTGGCAGTGCCCCTCGCCCTCGTGTTCGTCGCGATGGCGTTGTCGATGTTTGGTGCCTTCGAGCTAGCCCTACCCCACTCGATCACTACGAAGCTGAGCGAGATGGGCGGCATCGGCTACAAGGGCGCGTTCGTGCTCGGCATGGCGAGCTCGCTGATCGCGGCGCCGTGCGTGGGCCCGGTGCTCGGCCTTTTGCTTCCTTGGATCGGCACCACCGGCAACCTCGCCCTCGGCGCGGCCTGCATGGTCGCCTACTCCTTGGGCCTCGGACTTTTGTTCTGGGTGGTCGGCACCTTCGCCGTGGCGCTGCCGAAGAGCGGGCGCTGGATGGAGTGGGTGAAGAGCGCCTTCGGCATCGTGATGATCGGCTCGGCCCTGTACTTCGTGCGCTTCTGGCTGCCCGGCTACGATCGCATTCAGAGCTCGAGCGCCCTCAGCGCGCTCGCGGTGGGCTTGATCGTGTTTGGCCTGCTCGTCGGAGCCATACACCAGAGCTTCTCGGGCGGCAGCCTGGCGCGCACACGCAAAGCCGCGGGCATCGCGGCGAGCTGCGCGGGCATCCTGCTCGGCATCGGCCTGCTCGAAGCGAAGCCCGTGCACGCGGGCTGGGAGCACGACCTCGAGGTGGCGCGGGCCAAGGCCAAGCAGGCGTCGTCACCGTTGTTGATCGACTTCGGCGCCAACTGGTGCCAGGCCTGCGGCGAGCTCGAGCGCCACACCTTCAGCGACCCCACCGTGCAAGAGGAGGCCGCGCGCTTCGTGAAGGTGAAGATCGACCTGAGCCCCGGCAAAGACGTGGCCCTCGGCAAGAAGTGGCTCTCGAGCTACGGCGCCCGCGGCCTGCCGCTCGTGGTCGTGCACGACAGCGACGGCAAGGAAGCCGTGCGCATCACCGAGTTCGTCGAGCCGGGCAAGATGCTCGAGATGCTGCGCGCGGTGAACTGATAGGGGCGAGAGCGTCGCCTACCGGGCCTCCAGCGCGGGCAGCGCCGGCAGCAGCATGGCCACGGCGCGTTCGGGCCGCTTCCAGCCCTGTTCGCGAAAGAAGGCCACCGCGCGAGCGCGTCGCTCGCGGCCGGTGTCACCGCCTTCGAGGAGACCCTGCAGATAGGCGGCGCCGTCGGCGTGGAACATGCCGAGGGCCTCGAAGGCTTGATGCGCGCTCGCTGCGCTCTCCAATGCTCCTTCCAGCTGGCCCGCCATGGCGAGGATTTGCGCTTCCGCCATGAGCGCGTTGGCGTAGGTCGGACCGCGCTGCTCTCGCTTCAGCAGTACGATGTCGGTTCTTGCGTCCCGCATGAGGCGGTCACGCTCACCTTCGGAGGCGCTCGGTGCGGCAGCCAGGCGCGCTGCAATCGAGCTGGCAGCGAGAGTGACCTTACCCATGTGAAGCTTCATCATCACGGCCCGACGCAGCCGTAGGCGCTCTGCATCGAGCCAACGCAGGAGCCCCGGGCCACCCCGATAGCCCTCGATGAACGAGATGGCCTGAAGCTCACCCAGCCCCGCGCTGGAGAAGGGCTCGCGAGGCCAGGCGGCCATGGTGCGGAGAAGCTCCGCTCGCGCGACTTCCGGATCATCGTCCATCAAATGTCGAACGAAGCCGGCCCCCATTCCAAACAGGGCGGTCTCGGCAAAGCGGTCGCCGCGTTCTTGGGCGTCGGCAAGCCATGCCTGGCTCTGCTCCAACAGACGGCGATGCTCTCCTACCGCGCCGAGCACGGCGCCCAGCGTCGAGCGCACGTTGGTGAGTAGCCAGGGCTCATGGGAGCACTGTTCGCGTAGAAGCTGCTCGGCGCGGACGAACGGGCTACGAGCGCGAGAGTACTCGTGGCGAGCCAGCGCCGTCATCCCCTCGACCCAGGTCACGAAGGCGTCGAGCGCAGGGTCGCCCACTTGGTCTGAGAGCTTGCGGCTCGTCTCGAGCAGAGGCACGTAAGCAGCCTCGACGAAGGGCTTCTGGATGGCGCGCATGGTGGCCTCCTGCGCCAGCGCGCGCGCTGCGTGGGCGGGGTCACCGCTATCGAGGGCACGACGCAGATGCGCGGCGCTGAGGGCAGCGCTCGGCAGCACGTCGGCGGCGGCCACAGGCGCGGCAAGCTGCCAGGCGGCCTCGAGCTGAAGCCTCGTGCGTGCGTCGACGCCGGCCTTGGGGGTGGGCTTGAGCGCGAGCCCGCGCAGGCTCATCCGAGCGCGATCCCACGCGATGCGCGTGAGGGCGGCCTTCTCGCCACGTGGGAGCCCCATGTCGAGCTCTGCGAGTAGCGCGCGCGCCGCCGTAAGCCCAGGCTCCACCTGCGCGCTCTGCAAGAGATGCTGGGCGGCCCAAATGCCGAGGCGCACCCGCTCTTCGCCTTGCGCGGCCTGGGCAGCGTCTTGGTAGAGGGCCGCCGCTTCGGCGCTGTGCCCACCCCGCGCCAGCGCGTGGGCGCGCAGCACGGTTCGTCGCAGACGAGCTTCGTCGTCATTGGGCGTGAGCTCGAGT
>CAYNOM010000054.1:0-14634 GCA_964398415.1 uncultured Polyangiales bacterium
TACGTGATCTCGATGTGGGTGGCCGGCATCACCCAGGGGCTGATGTGGCGCGCCGAGAACGCAAACGGCGGCCTCATGTACCCGAACTTCGTCGAGACGCTGATCGCGATCAAGCCCATGTACTGGACGCGGCTCGTCGGCGGCACCCTGTACTTCGTGGGCTTTCTGATCATGGCCTACAACCTCACCATGACCGCGAAGGCTGGCCATGCCGTCGATGAGGAGGTGGAGGTCACCGAGATCGTCGAGGCACCGAAGCCTCAGCTCGGTTGGGCGCAGATCATGTTCGGACGCCCGGTGCTCTTCGCGCTCGTCGGGTGCGTGCTGCTCGGCGTGTTCCCGCTGCTCGAGCCCGTCGCCAACGTCATGCTGATGGCCGTGGTGATCGGCGTGGCCGTGCTCGGCGTGAGCATGAGCTTCGCCCAGAGAGAGGGCACCTCATCCTGGCACTCACTGCTCGAGGGTCGTGCCGCCATCTTCACCACCCTGACCGTGCTCGCGGTCCTGGCCGGAGGTGTGGCGGAGCTCGTGCCCACCATCGTCACGGGCAACGCCGCCATCGCCACGACGAAGACGCAACCCTATCGAGCCCTCGAGCTCGAGGGTCGCGACGTCTACCTCAAGGAGGGCTGCTACAACTGCCACTCGCAGATGATTCGGCCCTTTGCCTGGGAGACCGCACGTTACGGCGAGGTCTCGCTCGCCGACGAATCGATCTTCGACCATCCCTTCCAGTGGGGCTCGAAGCGCACGGGGCCTGACCTCGCACGCGTGGGCGGCCGCTACAACGACGTCTGGCACTACCGCCACATGCTCGATCCGCGAGAGATCTCGGCCGACTCGAACATGCCCCCCTACCCGCACCTCGCGGAGAACAAGGTCGACTTCTCGAGCACCGCCAGCAAGCTACGCGCCATGCGCAGCATCGGTGTGCCCTATCGCCCCGAGGACGTGCAGCGCGCGAGCGACGACGCACGCGCCCAGGCCGAGACCATCGTCGCGTCACTCGCCGCAGGGGGCCAGACCGGTGTCGCCGCGGACAGTGAGCTCGTCGCCTTGATCAGCTACCTGCAACGCCTGGGCAAGGCTGACCAAAAGCCGCCGACAAACGGCGAAGGAAAGATCGAAGTCAGCATGAACGAGGGAGGTGAGTGATGTTGAGCTTCATGGCCATGGACTTCTTCCAAAAGAGTCCGCTCCTCGTGTTTCCACTGATCGCCCTCGCCCTGTTCACGAGCGTGTTCCTCACGGTGGTGGTGCGCACGCTGCGTACGCGGCCGTCGGCCTATGCGCGGCTCGAGAATCTGCCGCTCGAAACCTCGACCGCCAAGGAGGCTCGCCATGGCTGAGCAGAAAAAGGTCGATCCGATCCAGGGCGAGATCATCCACGAGTACGACGGCATTCTCGAGGCCGACAATCGTTTGCCCATGTGGTGGCTGTGGACGTTCTACGCTGCGATCATCTTCTCGATCGGCTACTGGTTCTACTACGAGGAGTTCGAAGCAGCCCCGGGCCTTCAGGCCGCCTATCTGGCCGACAAGGCGAAGCAAGCGGCAGAATCGGGCAAGGACCCCACGGACGCCGAGTTGCTCGCGCAGGTCGGCACGCCAGCAGCCGGCAAGGGCAAAGAGACGTTCATCACCATGTGCGCGGCCTGTCACGAGAGCGGAGGTCAGGGCAAGATCGGCCCGAATCTCACCGATAGTGCCTGGCTGCATGGCGGCGATCCGGTGTCGATTTACCGCGCCATTCGCGACGGTGTCCCGGCGAAGGGTATGCCCGCATGGGGCGCGACGCTCGGTCCGCTCGGCGTACAGGAGCTCACGGCGTTCGTGCTTTCGATCAAGGACACCAACGTGCCCGGCAAGGCGCCCGAGGGCACGGTGGGCGAAACGCCGAAGCCGAGCGAAGCGACAGACCCGGCACAGGATGTTGGGGCGAAAGAGCAAGGGGCAACCCTCGTTGCGCCCGCAAAAGAGGGTGCGATGGCGCAGGCTGTCGAGTGAGTGCGCAGGGCCGGCGCGAAGCGTGCGGCGCGCTTTCGTGGTAGAGGCCACGGGGAGCTGAGTTGTGAGCAAGTCGTTGCCAATCGTGGATCAGCTCAGTGCCCTGCGTCCCGATGGACGTCGCAACTTCGTGGTGCCCGCCGATGTCGACGGTCGCTTCACGATGTTGCGTCGCATCGTGTTCGCACTGCTGATTCTGATCTACGCCGCCACGCCTTGGATCGAGATCGGTGGTCACCCTGCCCTATTCTTGGACATCCAACACCGCGCCTTCTACCTGTTTGGCGCCACGTTCAATGCTCAAGACTTCTGGCTCGCCTTCTTTCTCCTGAGCGGTGTCGGCTTTCTGCTGATCCTCGCGACCGCACTTCTGGGACGCGTGTGGTGCGGTTACGCCTGCCCACAAACGGTGTTCCTCGATGGCGTGTTTCGACGCGTCGAGCGCTTGATCGAAGGGCCGCGCAATCAGCGCCTGAAGCGCGACGCGGGCCCGGTGACGGCGGGGCGCAGCATGCGCAAAGTGGTGAAGCACGTGGCCTTCATCGCCATCGCGTTCCTCGTCGCGCACGTGTTTCTCAGCTACTTCGTGTCGATCCCGACGCTGTTCGAGATGATGCGCGATCGCCCGTCCGAGCATCCCGAGGCGTTCGCCTGGGCCCTGGGCATGACGGGCGTGATGTACTTCAACTTCGCCTGGTTCAGAGAACAGCTGTGCGTGATCATCTGCCCCTACGGGCGGCTTCAATCGGTGCTCACGGACAGCAACACGCTGGTCATCGGCTACGACCAGCTGCGCGGAGAGCCTCGCGGCAAGGCCAAGGAAAAGGGTCACGGCGATTGCGTCGATTGCGGACGCTGTGTGGTCGTGTGTCCCACGGGCATCGACATTCGCAACGGCCTGCAGCTCGAGTGCATCGGCTGCGCGGCATGCATCGACGCCTGTGACGACGTGATGCACCGGCTCGAGCGCGCACCGGGGCTCATCCGCTACGACTCACTCAACGGCCTGAGTCGCAAGCCGAAGCGCTTCTTCCGTCCGCGCGTCTATCTGTACGCCTTCCTCGGGCTCGTCGGCTTGGCGGCCGCCACCTTCGCATTGCAGAAACACACCCACTTCGAGGCCAACCTGTTGCGACTCCAGGGCGCGCCCTTCGTGCTCGAAGCCGACAAGGTACGAAATGCCCTCGAGCTACACCTCGTGAACAAGCGCGGTAACCCCGTCACCTTCACGCTCTCCGCTGCCGACGCGACCGACATCGAGTACGTGTTCGCGCGACGCGAGCTCACCCTCGGCCCGCTCGGCGAGCAGCGCGTGCCGGTGTTCGCCATCGCACCGAACGACAAACGACCGCGGCGCGTCCGCATCCGCATCGACGACGCAGCAGAGCCACGCATCGCCGAGGTTCCCTTCGTCGCGCCCAAGTAGCCGCGCCAGCTGCGCACGGCGCCCTGGGTGAGGACGCACATCGTGCGCAGCGTCTTGGGGTACCCAGCGGAAGGTGGGTGACGTGGAAGGCCGGATGTGAAAACCTCGTAGACGGGGTTATGGGAACGACGGACGGGCATGATCCACCCAAGGTGGGCGGGCTCGGGACGCGCCAGGAGCGTCCCAAGCTGCGCGTGATCGTGGGCGGTGGTGCAGGGCGCTCCGAGCATCCCGAGCCGCCGCCCCTGTTGCGCTCGTCGGTGTCCCAAGAGGGCAAAGACCGCATGCTGCGCACCCTGCGCCTGCTCGGTGCAGAACGCGCGTTTCTGTTTCTGTGGAACGAAGAGCAGTTCACGCTCAGTGAAGCCTGCGTGTGCGACGAGAGCGGAGGCGAGCCGAGGGATCGCAATGTGATGTGGTCGTTGCTCGATCGCATCACGAGCCAGCGCGCGCCGCTCGTGATGGCAGGCACCGACGATCAACCGTCGGACTCCCTGATGAGCGGCATCACCCCACCCTTGCGCATGGCCGTGGCCGTGCCGCTGGTGTCGGCCCACGACCTCAAGGGCGTCGCTTGCTTCGACAAGCGCATCCACCGCGGACAGTTTGGCACGAGTGACGCGCGCGCCGCCCTGGCCGTGCTCGAGGCCTTGGGCCTCAGCGCCGCGCACATCCCCGCGCTCAGCGAGGCCTCCGGCGAGTTGCCGCCGCTGCCTACGGCGCCCGCGATCGCAGCGCGTGTGCTCGCCGAGATCAGCCCCAAGCCCGAGCGGGCCCTTGCGCTGGGCGTGCGCGTCGAGCTCGCGATGCCTTGACTCGGCGAAATCCACTTCTGGCATGCGGCCGAAACCGAAACGACGAGGCGCCTCGTGCTGTGCCGGATCACGGGCTCTCAAACGCAGCCCGACCTCTTGATCTCCCGTGTCCTCTCGGCCCATCGCGCCCTGCTGCTCGCGAGTGACTCGAGCCCGGGGGAGCAGCTCAAGGCCATGTCATTCGAGATCGAGCGCGGCAGCAGCGAGCCCTATGCCCTGCACGCGACGCTCATCGACTGGGCAGGCGACGCGGGGCAGTGCTCCGTATGGAACGCCGGCGAAGGTCAGCTCAGCCTGCTCGACGGAAGCAGCGAACGGCCGCTCAGGCTGGAGGCGGAGCCACTCGGCCCGAGCGCACGCCAGCTGGCCGAGACGACCCTGAAGCTCGCCCGAGGAGAGCGGCTCAGGTGCGCTCACGGCACACCCAGCCTCAGCCCGACGTCCGCACTCAGCCGCTGGGATGTCGACCTCATCCCCTCTTGATCCAGACGCGGCAAACCGCTTTGATGGGAAGATGGCTCTGCCCGTCGAGTTCCTGATCGAAGCCCTCGAGGAGCTCGAGGACCTCAGCGCGATTGCGCGGCAGCTCACGGTTCTAGCCGACACCGGCCGTATCGCCTGCGGCCAAGCCGATCCCGACCTGTTCGAGCTGTCGATCGGTGAAAAGCGAGTGTTTTACCGCTTCGAGGATGGCCAAATCCTGGTGCTCTGGGCGGAAAGCATCTCGCCCACGCGCCACTGAAGAGGCCATGACCGAAGAGTCACGTTGCCGTCGTCAGACCGTGCGGTAGGTTGAATCTGCACGGTCAGAACACCGGGGGGTGACAGGTGCAGCGCAGCCGCATCGAAGGTCCATTCGAGGCAGATATGTCTCGCTTTCCCATCCTGTGGGTGCGCACGCCCAGTGTGACCCTGTACGACCAGGTCTCGGTGCCCACCTTCTTCGACTGCGTCGATCGCGGCCTGGCTCGCGGCACGCACTTCGTCGTGCTGCACGACGCGCGCGAGATTCCCAACGTCGACGAGTGGCAGCGCAAAGAGTTCCTGAGCCTGCTCAACGAGCGCAGGCCCGAGATCGAGCAGCGCGTGCTCGGCTACGCCGCCATCGTCTCTTCGCCCCTGGAGCGCGGCATCATCACTGCGTTCACCTGGTTCGTGCGCCTCGCGCTGCCCCTGCGCATCTTTACGAGTGAAGGCGAAGCCCTTTCCTTTTGTGCCTCTCGTCTCGCTCAGGCCAGCGCCGGAGCCCAAGCCGTGCCGCGCCTGCGAGCCGACGCCTGAGCGAGCCAGCCCGGGGCACAAGCCTCTTGTGCTAGCCGGTAGGCTCGATGCAGACTCAGCCCATGTCGCTTGCGCGAGATATGGTGTTTGAATCGCTCGAGATCCTGGTGGAAGAGCTGGGCCTCGTGGAGCTGCACGTCGGTGGCCGCGACTACCTGCCGATGCGCAGCGAGCGGATCCCCGACTTCACCGGTACGGTGCGCCTGTTCAAGGGTCAGGGGCAGATCCAAAAGGCGGTGTACAACAGCCTGATGCTGCCGTCCCAGAAGATGGAGACGCACATGATCTTCTGTTTTGGTGGGGCAGATTCGGGCGTGCCCCACTTCACGATCGATTCGATCGACATGGGCGAGTTCATGGCGTTTCACCTCGACCTCACGCCGCGCGTCGAGCTCGGGACCCACGTCGCTTACATGAAGCACGTCTACTACCCGCTCACCGAGACCTTCAACACCTACACCGCGCTCGAAGGTCTCTTGCCCGCACGCCTCAACCCCGAGCAGTACGCGCTGATGTCGCCGTGGATGTTGGCCAAGCGCGCGTCCCGCGAGGCGTTTCGCACGATCAAGGATGAGGCGGTGCCGCGCTACCGCGACCAGTTCCTCAAGCTGGCCAAGAACGGCGTCGACCGCAGCCTCGCCGGCAAGACAGACCTCACGCAGCACGATCTCGACTACCGCGCTGCGCTGTTCAGCCCCGAGATCGACCCGGTCTGGCCGCGCGTCAACTACATGGCCGGCGAGCGCGATGGGGAGCGGCTGCGTCGCATCATGGCGAGCCATCACCTCGAGGGCGGCCTCGAGAGTCTACTTCCTCCCAAGGCTTGAGCGCACCTTACTCCTCCGTGCTGCGCCGCGCGATCAGCGTGCCACAGCCGCCGTTCGCTTCGATGCGAGCCTGGCTGCTCATGCGCACCAAGAGCCCCGCCGCCGTCATGCGCGCGTAGGCCGCTTCGTAGGCGCCGCGCGTGACCGGCTCGCAGTCGCTCGTCGGCACCGGATTGTACGCGTAGAGGTGCGTCGCGAGCTCGAGCGGCAGGGCGCGCGCGATGAAGGCGTCGAGCTCGGCATCAGAGTCGTTGGCCCCTTTCACCATCAGGTAGGCGAGCGCCACCTTGCGTCGCCGGGAACGCGAGAGGCGCGGCAGCTCTTCGGCCAAGAGCGCGAACAGCGGCGCGAGCATGGGCCCTTTCGGCACGAGCGCGGCACGCACCGCCTCGCTGCCCGCATGCACGGAGATCGTGATCCCGTTGTGCGGCAGGGAGAGAAGCTCGCGCAGGCGAGGCAATGGACCTCCCGAGGTGGTGAGACTCGGACCGATGCGCTCTGCTCGGCAACGCAGCATGAACGCGGAGACCGCTTGCAGGTTGTGGAGCGGCTCGCCCACGCCGCTCACCGTGACCCGCCGCACCGAGAGCCCGCGGGCGCGCACGGCCTCGAGCTGCGCCCACAGCTCATCGACGCTCAGCGGACGCTCGAGACCGTTTGCGCCCGAAGCGCAGAAGGGGCAGCCCACGGCGCAGCCCACCTGACAGGAGACGCACAGCGTGTCGCCGCGATAGTGCACCGCCTCGACCACAGCCTCGTCTGCAAGGCGTACGCGAAAGCGCTGGTTGAAGCTGCTGGTATCGACGAGCTCGAGCTGCATCATCTCGCTCTATCACGACTCGTGGCGGACGGCCTCGAGCGCCTGCGCGAGGGCCCTGCCCGTGTGACTGCCCGGGACTGTGGCCACCTCCTCGGGCGTGCCCTCGGCCACGATGGTGCCGCCACCTGCCCCGCCTTCGGGTCCTAGATCGATGATGTGGTCGGCCGCGAGCATGACGTCGGTGTGATGCTCGATCACGATCACGCTGTCGCCCCGCTCGACGAAGCGCGACAGAAACGTGAGCAGCCGCGCCACGTCCGCGCGGTGCAGGCCCGTGGTGGGCTCATCGAGCACGTACAGGGTCGGCCCCGGGGCTTGACTCGCTAGCTCCGAGACGAGCTTCATGCGCTGGGCCTCGCCCCCGCTCAGCGTGCTCGAGGGCTGGCCCAACTTGAGGTAGCCGAGACCCAGATCGCACAGCATCGACAGTGGCCGTTCTACGCTGGGCAGTGCGTGAAACACCTCGACCGCGCGCGCGATCTCGAGGTCGAGGATCTGGCCGGCGTTGAGACCGTGGAGCTCGACCTCCAACGTCTCGCGCGAGAAGCGCATGCCGCCACAGGCATCGCAGGGCAAGAGCGCGTCCGGCAGAAACGACATCTCCACCGTGAGCACGCCGTTGCCTTCGCACACGGCACAGCGTCCGCTCCCCACGTTGAACGAAAAGCGTGAGGCAGCGTAGCCACGCGCGCGGGCCTCGGGGGTGGCCGCGAGCATGCGACGCAGCTCGTCCCAGATGCCGACGTAGGTCGCCGGCACCGAGCGCGGCGTGCGACCGATGGGCGACTGATCGACCTCCACCGCGCGCCTGAGCGCCTTGGCCCCGCGGAGTTGCGCATACTTGCCCGCGGGCACGTCGTTCGAGAGGCCGAGCGCGTCGCGCACGGCGGGCAGCAAGATCTCGCGGATCAGCGTGCTCTTGCCCGAGCCGCTCACCCCCGTCACCGCCACGAAGGCCGACAGCGGCACGTCGACACGCACGTCGCGCAGGTTGTGCTCCCGTGCGCCGACGAGCGTGAGGCGCGCTGCACGCGACAGATCGCGGCGCGAGGTGGGCAAAGGACGCTGGGCGAGCGCGCGTCCCGTCACGGAGGCGGGATTTCTGGCGAGCTGCTTCGGGGTGCCCTGCGCCACGATCGTGCCACCGAGGCGGCCGCCTCCGGGTCCCATGTCGATCACGTGATCGGCGGCGAGAATCGTCTCGAGATCGTGCTCGACCACGAGCACCCCGTTGCCGCGCTCGCGCAGCTCGCGTAGCGCAGACAGCAGAAGCCCCGTGTCGCGCGGATGCAGCCCTATCGTCGGCTCGTCGAGCACGTAGAGCACCCCCGTGAGCCCGCTTCCGAGCTGGGCGGAAAGCCGCACGCGCTGCGTTTCGCCGCCGCTCAAGGTGTCCGCGCCGCGATCGAGGCCGAGATAGCCGAGCCCGACGCGCTCGAGAAAGCCGAGCCGCGCATCGAGCTCGAGCAACAGCTCACGCGCGATCAGAAGCTCGCGGCCTTCGAGCGAGAGCTGACCCAGGGCAGCGCGCGCATCGCTCACGCACAACGCGAGGTAGTGGGTGATGGGACGACCGTGCACCTCGACGGAACGGGCGAGCACGGACAGTCGCGTGCCCGCGCAGTCGGGACAGGGCGTACGCTCTTCGCGCGCCTTCTTGCCGCGTCCCACGCTGCGCAGGATCTCGCCCTTGCCCTCACAGCTCTCGCAGGCACCTTGGCGCGTGTTGAACGAGAACAGGCGCGGGTCGAGCACGCCCCTGCGCGCGCTCGACCCTTCCTCGAGCATGAACGCGAGCTGTTGTCCGGCGACATGCACGCGCACCTCGCCCTCGGCGCGTCGTGCAGCCTGCGCGAGCGCGGCCTCGAGGCTCCTTGCGTCCACGCGGCCCACCACGAGCTCGACGTCGTGCTCCTTGTAGCGATCGAGCGCGAGGCCCTCGGTGAGCGTGCGAAAGCGACCGTCGATGCGCGCTTCGGTGAAGCCCGCGTCCCGCAGCTTGTCGAGCAGATCTCGATGCAGACCCTTTTTGCCCTTCACCACCGGAGAGAGCACCACGAAACTCTCGGCAGCACCGAAGCGCCGCTCGAGCGCGCGACTGATCTCACGCGCCGACTGCTTGCCGACGAGCGACGCTCCGCCACCCACGCCGACACCGATGCGCGCATAGAGGAGCCTGAGGTAGTGGGCCACCTCGGTCACCGTCGCCACCGTCGAGGTGGCGCTGCCGCGTGACAGACGCTGCTCGAGCGCGAGCGTGGGCGGCACGCTCGTCACGCGATCGACGTCCGGTCGCGGGAGCTGGGGCAGATACTGCCGCGCGTAGGGTGAGAGCGTCTCGAGAAAGCGTCGCTGTCCCTCCGCGTGCACGACGCCAAAGGCGAGGCTGCTCTTGCCACTGCCGCTCGGGCCGGTGAGCACCGTCATGTGCCTGAGCCCAATCTCCACGCTCACGTTCGCGAGGTTGTGCTCGCGCGCCCCCTGCACCGAGAGGCACGCGCGTCGAGCCCGCGGCGTCGCGCGCTGCGCCCGCGTCGACAGCTCGATCGCCTTGCCCTCCAGCACCGCGCGCAGGTAGGGGCCGCTCGCGGTGTCGGCCCGTGCGAGCGCGTGAGGGGTGCCACGCGCGATGATGCGCCCCCCGGCCTCGCCCGCACCTGGGCCGAGCTCGATCACGTGATCGGCGTGGGCGGCCACGCGCATGTCGTGCTCGATCACGACCAACGTGGCGCCGGCGCGCAAGAGCTCGCGCAGCAACGCGACGAGCGGTGTCACATCCTCTGGATGCAGGCCCGCGGTGGGCTCGTCGAGCACGAAGAGCGATCCCGACACCGCGCGCGACACGGCTTCGGCGAGCTTGAGCCGCTGGGCTTCGCCTCCGCTCAGCGTATTGAGGGGCTGGCCGAGCGTGAGATAGCCGAGCCCCACTTTGCTCAGAGGCTCGAGACAACGCGTGAGCTCGCGATCATCGAAAAAGCGCGACATCGCGTCGTCGACGGTCAACGCAAGGGTCTCGGCCACGTCGAGACCACGATGACGCACCTCGAGCACGGGACCGACGAAGCGCTTCCCTCCACAGCTTGGACATCCAAAGCTGACGTCCGAGAGAAACTGCATCTCGATCGTCTCGAAGCCCTGGCCCTTGCACGCTTCGCAGCGTCCGCCCTCGACGTTGAACGAAAAGCTCCCGGCGCTGAGCCCGAGTTCGAGCGCGCGCGGCTCCTTCGAGAAGCGCTTTCGGAGCACGTCCCAGGCGCTCACGTAGGTCGCTGGATTGCCGCGAGAGGTGCGCCCGAGGGGCGCTTGATCGACGTGGATCACGCTCTTGATGGGTTTTTCACCCGTGAGGCTCGCGTAGGGCAAGGGCCTCGCCTCGCGCTTGCCCAGGGCACGCTCGACCGCCGGCACGAACGTCGAGAGCAAAAGGCTGCTCTTGCCCGAGCCGCTGACACCCGTCACGCACGTGAAGGCACCGAGGGGGATCTCGAGGGTCACGTCCTTCAAGTTGTTGCCCGAGGCACCGCGCAGCACGAGCGCATCGCGCGCCTCTTCGAGGCTCGGGCCGAAGGGCTCGTGCCGACCGAGCGCACGCGCCGTCGCGGTGTCGGCACCGAGCAGCTGCGACAGCTTGCCGTCGAACACGACCTCACCGCCGTACCGACCCGCCCGCGGCCCGAGCTCGATCACCCGATCGGCCACGGCGATCATCTGCGGATCGTGCTCGACCATCAGCACCAGGTTGTCGGCGTCAGCCAAACGTCGCACCACGCTGGCGAGGCGCGTGACGTCACTCGGATGCAGGCCCACTGTAGGCTCGTCGAGCACGAACATCGCGCCAGTGAGCGAGGCACCGAGCGCACTCGTGAGCGCCACGCGCTGCGTCTCGCCACCGCTCAGCGTGTTGCCCGCACGATCGAGGGTGAGGTAGCTGAGCCCCACGTCCTCGAGCGCAGAGAGTCGCGTCGAAAGCTCGCGCAAGAGCAGGCCGCGCGCGGGATCATCGCCTTCGGGCTGCTCGAGACCGCGAACGAAGGCGTGGGCATCGCGCACGCTCGACGCGAGGAAGTCCGTGATCGACAGGTTACCGAGCTTCCAGGCCGCGGAGTTAGGCTTCATGCGCGTGCCTGCACAGGCCTCGCAGGTGTCGTAGCGACGGTAGCGCGACAACAGCACACGCACGTGCATCTTGTAGGCCCGCGACTCGAGCCACTTGAACCACCCCTGAAGCCCGAACCAGCCATCCGGATAGCCGACCGAATCGCCGTCGATCAGCCAGGCACGTTGCTTCTTCGTCAGCTTTTCGACGGGCACGCCCAGCGGCACCCCGGCCTTCTTCGCAAAGCGCGCGAGCTGGCCGCGCTCCCACTCGGTCGACTTGCCCTTCCAGGCCAGAATCGCGCCCCCGGATAGCGGCAGCGAAGGGTCGAGCACCTTGTCCCAGTCGATGCCGATCACGCGCCCAAAGCCGCGACAGGCATCGCAGGCACCCACAGGGCTGTTGAACGAGAACGTGCCGGGGGTTTTGTCGGGGTAGGTTGTTTCGCAGCGCGTGCAGGTGAGCCCACGCGTGAGCTCGAGCGCCTCTCCGTTTTCGTTCCGCACACAGGCTCGACCTGCTCCGCGGTGCAGGGCCACCTCGAGAGCCTCCGTCAAGCGACTGCGATCTTCGGCGCGTGCCACCGCACGGTCGACGATCACCTCCATGCTCGCTGCGCCGCCCCGCGTGCTCTTCTTGGCGACGACGTCTCCCGGGCGAACCTCGTCGAGATCGCGCACGCCGTCAGCGGTGCGCACGCGCCGATAGCCATCTTGCACGAGCGCCTCGCGCACGCCGAGGAACGTCTCGGCGTCTGCGATCTCGAGTCGGTAGCCCACGCTGATGCGCTGTCCGAGAAAGCGCGCGAGCGTCGCCTCGGCCCCCGTCACGGGATCGTGACGCAACACGGGCTCGCCACACCCTGGACAGATCAACACCGCGAGATGGGCCCACAGACTCTTCGCGTAGTCGGAGACGTCGGTCAATGAGCCCACGGTGGCGCGGCTCGTGCGAATCTCGCCCTGGCGATCGACCGCGATGCCCGCGGCGATGGGCTCGAGCTCATCGACGTCGGGACGCGCCATGCGCTCGAGAAACTGGCGCGCATAGGTGCTGAAGCTCTCGATGAAGCGGCGTTGCCCCTCTGCGTAAAGCGTCCCGAAGGCGAGTGACGACTTTCCGGCACCGGAAGGCCCCACGATCGCCACGAGCTCGCCCGGTCGAAGCTCGAGCGAGACATCCTTGAGGTTGTGGGTGCGTGCGCCGCGTACACGAATCGGCAACATCGGCCGAGGCTACCCGCTCTCGGAGCCTGCACAACCCGCGACGCGCGGAACGCACCGAACGCCATCCCATCGCGCGAGAACCGTACTACGCTTTCGACGATGCAGCTTTCACCTGCCGCCTTGTCCCTGCTCGCAGCTTGCCTCTGTGCGTGCCTCAGCGGTTGCGCGTCGACCCTGCCGCGCGGGTCCTCGACGCCGTCCGATGAAGGGCGCTCCCCCCTCGCCTACAGCACCCGTGAGACGCGACCCGGTGTCGTCGGCGACGGTCTCGATCGATCGCTCGAGGAGGTCATTCGCCGCACCTGCACGAGGCGCGGCCTCGCCCTGGACGGGCGCCTCGCCAGGCTCGCCGAAGCCGTCGCGCGCGCGAGTGAGCTCGGCCGGCGTGCACCGTCGTTCAGCGTGGTCGAGCATCACGCGCGGAGCGCAGGTCTCATCGAGCCCACTCCCGAGACGTGGCTCGCGGGCGCAGCCTCGACGCGCGAGCTCGAAGGGCCGGTGCGGGCCGCCATCGAAGAGGCCACGCGGAACGGCAACAGGCTGACTCACTGCGGCGCCGCAGCGCTGCGCGAGGGCGGCGGCATCGTGCTCGCGGTGGCCCTGTCGAGTCGCATGCTGTCGTTGAGCCGCGACCTGCCCGCGAGCGTCGCGCTCGACGATTCATTGCGCATCCAAGGACAGCTCGCGCGCAGGGTTCAGGATCCCACCTTGGCCATCACAGATCCGAGCGGCCGCGTGACGCGCACCGCCTTGCCCTCGGGTCGTCGCGTCGATCACCGCGTGACGTTTTCCGACCGCGGCATCTACTCGGTCGAGCTGCTTGCCACGGGTGACGCCGGTGTGACGGTGGTGGCAAACTTCCCGGTCGCCGTCGGCGTGGCGCACGCGCCTGTGGCGCCCGATGCGAGCGATGGCCCAGTCGAACGCGATGCGGACGAGGTGTCCGAGCGCCTGTTCGCGTTGCTCCGCCGCGAGCGCGAGCGGCACGACCTGCCCGCGCTGCGCATCGATCCGCGCCTCGTGGAGGTGGCCCTCGCCCACAGCCGCGACATGCAGGAGCACGACTTCATCGCCCACACGTCGAAGCGTACCGGAGAAGCGCAGGATCGCGTCGTGGCCGCCGGACTCAGCGCCACGGTGGTGCTCGAGAACATCGGACGCGGCTATAGCGCGAGCGAGATCCATGCGGGCCTGATGGCGAGCCCCGGCCACCGCAGCAACATCTTGAGCCCCGACGTGCGTGAGCTCGGCATCGGCGTGGTGTCCGAGCCTGAAGGCGATCGTCTCGCGTTTCTCGCGACGCAGATCTTCACGAAGCTGTCGCGCGAGGTGCGCGCAGGCGAGGGACCGAAGATCGTGGCCGATGTCGTGGCCGAGCTGCGCAAGCAGAAGCGCCTTCCAAGCGTGACCCTCGATCCGGGTCTGAGCCGCGCTGCCCAGCGCGCAGCCGAACGTTTCGCGAAGAAGCCTTCGCTCGACCAGGCCGAGTTGCTCTCCCAAGCCGTGTCCGAGGTCAAAAAGCCGCCGAAGGGCGCCAAGGGTGTCGGCGCGGGGCTCACGCTGGCGGCCGACATCGAGCAGATCAGCGAGAGCAAACGCGTGCTCGAGCGCGAGATCCGCTGGCTCGGCGTCGGCGTCGCGCACCAGAAAGCGTTGGGCGCATCACCCTGGATCATCGTGCTCGTGTACGCCACGACACAGTAAGTCGCAGTAAGTCGACTTCCCACATGCGCCCCTCTCGCTCCCTGCTATTTTCCCCGAGCTTTGAAAGGGGCTTCGCGAATGGGGCAAAGGACCAAGGTCTGTGCCGTAGCGAGCCTGTGGCTCACCGCGTGCAGCCTCGACGCAGCGGGCTCGGGCCCGCAATCCGAGAGCGCGAGCGTCGAGCCCGCGAGCAGCGCAGACGCGGGCCCCTCGGCAGCGCGGCGCGACGGCGGCTCGAACGTGCGGGATGCTGGCGACACCCTCACCGACGCGGCGGTCGACGCGGTCGATCCACCGGTAAGGCTCAATCACCTGCAGCTGCGCGGCAGCTTTCAGTCGTATCACACGGCCCCGACCCTCGTCTTCGAGCCGAGCCGCGGTTTCAGTCACGCGCCCCTCGCGACGCAGCTCGAGACTCAGCGCGTGCGTGCC
>CAYNOM010000054.1:14734-17200 GCA_964398415.1 uncultured Polyangiales bacterium
TGATGTTCGTGCTCTCCGTGAGCGACGCGCGCGCCGATCGCTACACGAGCTTCCAACAAGGCCTGTCCAAGCGCGCGATGTTCGTCTCGGCCACGCCCGACGCGATGGGGCGGCCCTGGGCCGTGGTCCTGGGTGACGCCGACAAGGTGCCGGAGAGTCGCGTGAAGCGCGCGATCGAAGAAGGCTATCTCGTGCTCGGCACGACTTGCACGGCCGACCAGACGCCCGACACCTGCAACGCGCAGCGCGAGCGCGCGCTCGCATTTGGCGTTCATGCGCTGTACGACGCCTTTCCGGTGAAGGTCGACGGACGCGCGGACTTTCTCGACATGGAGGAGAGCCCGCGCTGCAATCCCGTCACGGCCCACGCGAGCTGCGCAGCGGGCGCGCTCGAGCCCGACGGGGGCTAAGGTCGGAACTCCGAGTGACAGCCGTGACAGGACACGAGGGCGCGGCCCATGGCCTCGGCGGTGCGCGGCACGTCATTGTCGCGGCTCGCGCTCACCAACCGTTCGAGCTCCTTGTGGAAGGCCTCGTCCAGCTCGCGAAAGCGCTCGGTCTTGTCGCCGTTCTTCGGTGGGCGGTATTCGCCCTGGGCGATGGCTTTCTCGGTGGTCTCTTTGGCGCTGTGTAAGCCGTGCAGCAGGTGCTCGAGCCGCCGCACATCCCCAGCACCGATGCCGCGCACGGCCTCCTCCATGGCCGCGCTCAACAGGCGCATTTCGGCCTGCACCGGATTGGCCGGCTCAGCGAGAGGAGCCGCCGCAACCGCAGGCTCAGGTGCGGCATGCTCGTGATGCTTGTCAGCGGCCAAAGGCTCGTGAGGCGCGTGAGGCGCGTGCTCCTGGTGCTTGTCGCAAGCGGACAGCAGCGCGAACAGGGAGAGACACAACCAAAGACGAGGGTTCATGCTCCTAATCCTTACGTTTGGCGGCAGACTTGCGGCTCGCCGCGGCCAGCGCCGAGCTCGCGGTGCGGTAACACGGTGGCCCGTCGAAATGCGGCGCCACGCGCACGGCAGGAAATGCGCGCGCCGCTTGCAGCAGCTCTCGGGATTGCTCGCGGCTCCATAGTCGTTCGCATTCCGCGTAGACGCCGGTTTCGCCTTCCTCCTTCGCGTCATGGGTTTGCAGGATCGATGCGATCTCTCGAGCCTGGGCCGCGTCGGGCGTCGGCACCAAGAGCGAGCTTATCGCGGCATGATCGATGCGCAGCTCTGCTGCGCGCGACAGCGCGACGCCCCCATTTTCGCGACGCGCGGCGGGCAAGACGAGCTTCTCTTCGATGCCGATATGGCGCAGGAGACGTTCGCGAAAACGCGCGAATGCTTCCACACCCAAGCTCGGACCACGCAGCGCCTCCGCCAGTAGCGCGCGCAGCTGTGCATGATCTTCGATGAGGTAGTCGGTGACGCGCTCCATGGCCGCACAGCATACCCCAGGAGGCAGCGAGAGTCGGCGAACTGCGTTCACATCACGACAGCGTGTCCATCTCGGAGATCGCGCTCAACCGCTCGAGCACTGTCGGAAACTGGGTCACGAGCTCCATGAAGCGCGAGGACGAGAGGCGCAACATCAGCGTATCGCCTCGGGTGCGCACCGAAACGCGCGAAGCGCGCTGCCCCAACAACGAGCCTTGACCCACGATGGCCCCCGCGGAGACGCTGCGCGTCGTGCCGTCGTCGTGCGTCACCTCGAGGGTGCCCGTGAGCGGGATGTACAGGCCGTCGCCGCGCTTTCCGATCTCGGCCAATACCGTGCCACGCTCGGCCTTACGCAGCTCGAACATGCGCGAAAGCTCGCGCCGCGTCTCGAGGTCGAGCGCCGCAAACAGGGGTGAGGTCTTGATCAGGTTCACGAGCAAGCGCCGCGTGAGCAGGTTCATCAGTACCGCGCCCACCTCCGCGTGAGCCTTCACGAGCTCGTCGAGGGTTTGCTTCGGGATGCGCAGCGCGGTGAGCGGCTCGTCGACCACGACATCGGCGTGCCGCGGCTCGTCGGTGAGCAGGCAGGCTTCGCCGAACACCTCACCCTCGCGCAACGATTGGCGCAGCTCGTGTCTGAGACCTGGGATCACCACGCGTACGCTACCCTGCACGATGGCGTAGAGCGCGTCGGCCACATCGCCGGTGCGCACGACCGTCTCGCCCGGACCGAGCTCGACGAGCTCCGAGGCCTCCGCCATCGCCATCAAGGCCGCACGCGGAACCTCCGCGAACAGCGCGAACAGGGGCAACACCGAGAGCCGCTCCGCCGTTCGCTTCTCGACGCTCGCGGCAGGCTCGACCCACTCGACATCGAGGATCTCGAGCTCCTCGGCCGTCAGATCGAAGACGACCTCCGCATCCGCTTGATCCGCGAAGCGCACCTCGTCGGGAGCGACATCCGTGGCGGGCTCGAGCGTGCTCGCTTGCTCGGGCACGCTGGCGGGCGCGCTCGGTGGCTTGGGAAGTGCCGCCTGGGCGCG
>CAYNOM010000055.1:0-4232 GCA_964398415.1 uncultured Polyangiales bacterium
GACACGATCCACAGCGCTCCGTCCGGCGTGAACCCGAGCCCAGATGGCTGCGAGCCCAGCCGAGGTTGTTGTTGGAGGTACCGTAAACCGGCGACGTGGTGCTAGCCCGATAGGTCACCAGGGCCGAGCCGTACTGGGCGCTGGGCGGTGGGCGGTCGGGAGGGAACACCCACCCCACGACACGATTGGGCTTGTATCCGGGGTAGGCGTTCCATGGCGCCGTCGTGTAGTAGGCCGCCTCCTGAAAACCGGTGAGACTCGGGTTGAGGTCACCGCTAACCATCTCCCACAGCTCGACCAAACGCGGCTGCTCGTACTTGCCCTCCGAAACGGGCGCGAAGATGCTGGCCCCCTCGAGCCGCGAGTCGAAGCGACCGCGCCAGGCCTGGCTGAGCGCGGCAGCCGTGTCGCTGAGCGTGCTGCGCTTGGCGGCCGCCGAAGCAGACACGAGCTTCTGGGCCTTCTCCGAGGCCTCGTTGAGCGAGGACAGGGCATCGACGAGGTTGGCGGACACGTACTGCAGCAGATCGACCTTGTTGCCGTTGAGGTCGGTCATCGTGTAGGCCAGGCCGCCATTGATACAGCTTGGTGTTGAAAGGATCTTGGCACCCGCGATCGCTGCCTCGCGGTACAGCTCCGTCGCTAAGAGCGCCCAGGACGCGGCGTCGGATGCATTCGGTGGATTCACCACGAACCTCAGCCACTCGTCCTTGAGGTCGACCCGGTCCGAGAAGAACGGGATGCCGTCCCATGGAGGTGCAAGGCGTGCGCGATCCTTCTGGATGAACTTGAGCAAGCCTTCGTCGAACAAGTACGTGGGTGTTGTCGACTCGGCAATCTCCTGGGACCAGTGGGCCGCGCAGAGGAGCGTAAGTTGGTCGGCGTAGGCGGCCTTGCTCTTTTGCGCCGTACGCAAATCTAGGTAGGTAGGCACCTAATCACAGCTTGCTCCAACATCAACGCCGCCAACGAGCGCGGGACGAGTCAGGCCGTCACTCAGGGCCAGCATTTCAGTCGCTGCACAAGCCGCGACCAGGTTGTCGAGGAGCGACCGCGATCCTCCACCTCCGAGAGGGATGCGCGCGGTCGTCCCCGTTCCGTCTCGCCACTGCTCGACCTCGACGGTACGGCCTTCGACCAGCGACAGGCCCGAACCTTCGATCTCCACCTCGTCGTCATCTTCCACCACCAGCTCGCGATCGCCGGCGCCGCACGAGGGGTTGAGAGCGAGGATCACGCACAAGACAACGAACTGAGACCAACGTGAGCGGAGCGCTTGATCAGTCATGGACATCTCCAGGGCGCAAGAAGCGAGCGGGCCCACGCGGGCCTAAGCACACGCAGGCAACAATGCAGCAGGACGAAGGCGGCCTTCGGTGTCGGAGCGGTAGAGTTGCTCAACGCGCCCAGGGGGGGTTGGGAGAGCGGTAGAGCTTTAGCTCACCCATTTGGGGTGAGCACAAAGAATTGTGCGCCACGGAGGGTGAACGCGGATGGCGCCCTGGACGCTTGGAGGTCGCAGGACTTTGCGGTGCGCGTTAACGCACAAAAACCCTCCAGGGGGTTGCCCTCGAGGGTTTTCAGAACGGCCCCATGTAAATCCGTAAGGCCGCGGCTCAGAGGATACTCAGTTAGTCGCAGATGCCCCACATCTTGTAGACACTGTTGGCGCGGCACTCCTGGTTCGGCTGGCAATCGTCTTCCGCGGTGTGACAACCAGTGAAGTCACCACCACAGCTCGTCCCGCAGTAACTCTTCATGATGCCCGAGCAGCAGAACTGCCCATTTGGGCAGTCTTCGGGACCATCACACACCGCTTCGATGTCGCCCCCGCAGGAGGCCTTACACTCCGTATTGCCGACCGCAAACCGGGCGGCGCAGCACTTCTGTCCGGCAGCACAGGAAGGACCATCACCGCACGCGATGGCTCCGGGCCTGTCGTCACCCAAAGTATCGGGATCATCAACAGCGCCCGCGCTGCCTTCACCACCGTTGTCGCTCGGGCCACCGCTGCTCATCCCGGCGTCGTCCTCGTCGCCGTTGCCACCCGCGCTGGCGTTCGTGCCGCTGTTGTTGCCGGGCGTCGGGGCGCCGCCGTTGGTGCCGCCCGGGTTTCCGCTGCCGCCGTTTGCGCCACCGCCCGCGCTTGCGCCCGGCAGCGGCTGGTCGCCCTTGCCGTCTCCGTTGGTGTCGACGCTGTCCGCGATGCCGTCGCCGTTGCTGTCGACCGCCACGCCATCGGGCGTGCCGTCGTTGTTGAGGTCGACCGAGTCGCCGACCTTGTACTTGGCGCCCATGACGTTGTCGGTGTCCGTGACCCGACCGGTGCTGCCCGTGTCTTCCCCACACCCCGTGATGGCCAAACTAAGGGCCGCGAGTCCCGCGGCCAAGCGTGCGCTGCGCATCATGTCAACCTCCCAAATCAACCCACAACCACGCCGCCTCGAGAGGTTTGTTCTCGCGCGGACGACGAGCCTTTGTACGCCCTGTACCATCGAGTATCAAGAGACTCGCTGAGCCCTCCCCTGGCACAAACGAGCCCCGTTCCTCGCAAAATACCGGCATCGCTCAATCTTTGTGGCCACCCTACCTACCGGTGGGTGGAAAAAAGATGAGGTGGCCCGACAGGCGAGGGGTGAGACGCGCAACCGGTCGCGTCGCAGACAGCGTCGTGAAGCCCTCGAGATCTGTCGATCGTCAGCCCGCGTCGCCCGCGCTGGCGTCACCCATGGCCGCGTCGTCGGGCGTGCCGCTGTCCTTCATGCCCGCATCGCGTGCCCCGGCATCGAAGGGTGGATCGGGCATGGCGCCCGGATCGTTCCAGTCGTTGCCGGAGCGGTCGACGTTCTCGTCGGGCTGATCCTTGAGGGCTGAGCCCTCCTCACAGCCCGCGGCAGCGAGGAGGGTCGAGAGCAGGGTCGAAAGAAGGACGGAAGCGGTGAGCGCGCGCATGAGGTGCGCAGCGTAGCACCACCGAGCCCGCCTTCACTCGCTCGCGAAGGCCTCGATGGGGATGTCGAGCACGCTGGTGTCGTCACCCCCGAGGACGCCGGCCAGCGCCGCCACGTTGGGCAGGATGTTGTGGGCGAAGTACTGCGCGGCGTAGCGCTTGCCCTCGTAGAAGGGCTTGTCGGCCGGGGCGGCGGTCTCGAGCTTGTCGAGCGCGATCACGGCCTGCTCGAGCAAGAGCCAGCCAATCGTCAGCTCGCTCATCACGGTGAGGAAGCGGTTGGCCGCGAGCGGCACGCGCTCGAGCTGCCCCTGAGCGTTCCACATCATGAACTTCATGGCGCTGCCCGCCACCGCCTCCTGGGCCTTTTGGAGCTGCGCCACGGCCCCCTTGAGCACCGGGTGCTCCTTGTGCCTGGCGATGAAGCCCTGGACGTCGCCGAGGAAGGCGCGCGCATTGCCACCGCCGTTCTGACCGAGCTTGCGGCCCACGAGGTCGAGGGCCTGGATGTGGTTCGTGCCCTCGTAGATGCTGAAGATCTTGGAGTCGCGACAATACTGCTCGACCGGGTGATCCTTCAGGAAGCCCGCGCCGCCCATCACTTGGATGGCCAAGGCCGCCACTTCGAACGCCATGTCGGAGCCGTAGCTCTTGAGCAGCGGCACGAGCAGCTCGACCTGGCCCATGTGGTAGCCGGCCTGCTTGTCGTCCTTGCCCTCGAGGCGCTTGGCCCAATCCGCGTGCGTCGTGAGCTTCATGGCGAGCGCACGCGTGCCCTCCACGCGCGCCTTCATCTCGAGCAGCATGCGACGGATGTCGGCGTGCTCGACGATCGGCACCTTGGGCGCCTCGGGATCCTTGAAGTTGCGCATGCTCGGGCCCTGCTTGCGCTCCTTGGCGTAGTCGAGGGCCGACAGGTAGGCCGCGGAGGCGATCGACAGGCCCTGGATGCCGACGCCGATGCGCGCGGTGTTCATCATCAGGAACATCTGCGCCATGCCCTGGTGCTCGACAGTCCCGACGAGCTCACCCACGCAGTTGTCGTTGTCGCCGAAGTTGAGCACGCACGTCGACGAGCCGTTAATGCCCATCTTGTGCTCGATGGACGCGACCTCGACGTCGTTCGAGCCGCCCACCGAGCCGTCGGCGTTGACCTTGAACGTCGGCACGATGAAGAGCGAGAGGCCCTTCGTGCCAGGACGCGCCCCCTCGATGCGCGCGAGCACGAGGTGAACGACGTTCTCGGTCAGATCCTGGTCGCCACCCGAGATGAAGATCTTGG
>CAYNOM010000055.1:4242-17119 GCA_964398415.1 uncultured Polyangiales bacterium
GGATACTGTAGGTGCCGTCCGCGTTTTTCTTCGCGATCGAGCTCGCCGCGCCCACGTCACTGCCTGCCTGGGGCTCGGTGAGGCACATGGTGCCAGCCCACTCCCCCGCGAACATGCGGTCGGCGTACTTCTTCATCTGCTCGGGCGTGCCGCACTCGGCGATCACCTCGGCCGCCGCGTGGGCGAGCCCCGGATACATCGCGAACGCGGTGTTCGAGCCGCTCAGCATCTCCTCGACGCACGACTGAAGCGGCAAAGGTGCCCCCTGCCCGCCGTGCTCAGGCGACGACGCGATGCCCTTCCAGCCCGCTTCGTAGAGCTTCTTCCAGGCCTCCTTGAAGCCCTCGGGCGTCTTCACGCGGCCGTTCTCGATGCGGCAGCCCTGCTTGTCGCCGACGGAGTTGAGCGGCCCGAACACGTCCTTGACGAAGCGATAGGCCTCGTCGAGGACCATCTTCACCTGGTCCGCGTCCCAGTCCTTGTAGGCCTCGTTCTTCAGCAGCTCGTCGAGCTTGAACTGCTCGAACAAGAGGAACTGGAAATCTCTGAGGTCAGCCTTGTACCGGTTGATGGGCTGGGACATCGCACTCGCTCCGTGTTGGATCTGGGCGCCCAAGGGGCGCGGGGCGTGATGAACGCTGATTCACTCTAGGTAGGTAGCCTACCGCGCTATCGAACGGTTAACCACTTGCTACTGCACGGGAATCGGCTGTAGCCCCAGATTGGGAACCGACCGCGTGGTAGGCAATGTAGCGGGTGGTAACTTAAGTATTGGCCTCGGGCCAGCGCGATGCAATGTAGAAAGTGTAAACTTCCGCCGCTCCACGGTGCCTTGGATCACGCGTGCAGCCAAGAAGCAGCGGGCTGATGCGCCAGACCGCCCTGCCGATGTGCTATCCCCCGCGCCGTATGCGCATCGAACGCGTCCTCGACCAGCTCGGCCGGGAGGCCATCCACAAGGCCCTCGAGCTCGAAGCGCCCGCCGTGCTGCGGCCCACCACCGACGCGCGGCATGGGGACTACCAGCTCAACGGCGTTTTGCCCCTCGCGAAGAAGCTGGGCAAAAACCCGCGTGAGCTGGCCGAGCAGGTGGCCGCTCTGCTGCGCGAGCAAGAGGCGGTCGAAAGGGCCGAGGTGGCGGGGCCCGGCTTCGTGAACCTGCACCTGTCCGACGCCTGGCTGGCCGCTCAGCTCACGCAGATGCTGAGCGACACCGCGCGTGACGGCGTGCCTGAGAGCGAGACGGGAGATCGCGTCGTCGTCGACTTCTCCGGGCCCAACATCGCCAAGCAGATGCACGTCGGGCACCTGCGCTCGACGATCATCGGCGATGCCATGGTCCGCATTCTGCGTTTTCTCGGGCACGAGGTGACGGGCGACAACCACCTCGGCGATTGGGGCACGCAGTTTGGCTTGTTGATCGTGGGCATGCGCGAGCTCGGCGATGCCGAGGCCCTCGAGCGCGAGCCCATCGTGGAGCTCGAGCGCGTCTACAAGCTCGCGAGCGAGCGCGCGAAGACCGACAGCGCCTTCGCCGAGGCTGCGCGGGCCGAGCTGGCCAAGCTGCAAAACGGCGACGCCGACAACACGGCCCTGTGGCAGCGCTTCGTGGCCGTAACGCGGGCCGAGCTCGACAAGGTCTACGCGCGCCTCGACGTGCACTTCGACACTTGGTACGGCGAGAGCTTCTACAATCCGCTGCTCGCCGACGTTATCACGCTGCTGAAAGAACGGGGCATCGCACGTGAGGATGAGGGCGCGCTGTGCGTGTTCTTTCAGGAGCACGAGGGCGCGCCTGCCGAGCTCAAGAAGCAGAAGCAGCCCTTCATCGTGCAGAAGAAGGACGGCGCGTTTCTGTACAGCACCACCGACATCGCGACCGTGCGCTATCGCCGCGAGGTTCAGAAGGCGACGCGCCTCATGTACGTGGTCGACATGCGCCAGGCGCTGCACTTCAGGCAGCTCTTCAGCGTGGCCGAGCTGCTCGGCTGGGGCGACGTGCGCATGGAGCACCTCGGCTTCGGCAGCGTGCTCGGTAAGGATGGTAAGCCCCTGAAGACGCGCGACGCGAGCGGCAAGGCCATCACCCTCGCCTCCCTGCTCGACGAGGCGGAAGAGCGCGCGCTCGTGCCGCTGCGCGAGGCCTTGAAGGAAGGCCGCATCGACCTACCGGAGGAGGCCCTGCCCGAGGTGGCGCGCGCGGTGGGCATCGGCGCCGTGAAATATGCCGATCTGCACCAGAACCGGTCGAGCGACTACATGTTCGACTTCGACAAGATGATTAGCTTCCAGGGCAACGCCGGGCCCTACCTTCAATACGCCTACGCCCGCGTGCAGAGCATCTTCAGAAAGGGCGAGGTCGATCCGGCCAGGGCCGCCTCCGAGATCGTGCTCGATACGCCCCAAGAGCGAGAGCTCTCGCGCGTGCTCGTGCGCTTCGGCGAGGTGGTGCACCAGGCGGCCGACGCGGGCCTGCCGCATCTGATCACCGATCACCTGTACGCGCTGGCCAAGGCCTACAGCGCGTTCTTCGAGGCCTGCCCCGTGCTGAAAGCGGAGGAGCCTGCGAGGGGCAGTCGCATCGCCCTGTGCTGGCTCACGTCGCGGCAGCTCAGGCGCGGCCTCAACTTGCTGGGCATCCAAACCGTGGAGCGCATGTGATGCTGAGTGGTCACATCGAACGGCTGCCGTTTCGTGGCGCCTCCCTCGAGCGCAATCCGCTCGGCGATCCGGTCGAGCGCGAGCTCTTCGTCTACTTGCCGCCGAGCTACGCGCGTGACGCCACGCGGCGTTATCCGATGCTCATGGTGCTGACGGGCTTTGCCTCGACCAACGCCTCGCTGCTCAACTTCAAGCCCTGGGAGCCATCCCTGCTCGAGCGCTACGAGCGGCTCTTGGGCCAGGGCTGCCCAGAGGCCATCCTGGTCATGCCCGATTGCTTCACGCGCTGGGGCGGCAGCCAGTACATCGACTCTACGGCGGTCGGCAACTACCAGCGCTACCTGGCCGACGACATCGTGCCCTTCGTCGACGCCCACTACCGCACGCTGGGCACGCGCGATGGGCGCGGCATCATCGGCAAGAGCTCGGGGGGCTTCGGCGCCCTGCGCATGGGGATGGACCGCCCCGAGGTGTTCGCAGCCATCGGCAGCCACGCGGGCGACTCGGCCTTCGAGCTGTGCATCCGGCCGCGCTTCGTCGAGGTGGCCCCGGTCTACGAACGGCACGGCGGCGTTCTGGGCTTCGTGAGCCACCTCGCGACCCAGGGGGCCCCGCGCTCCCAGTCCGAGTTTCACGCCCTCGAAATCGTCGCCCTCGCCGCCATCTATGCGCCACTCGAAGGGGGCCCTTTGCCCCGCGGCGAGCTACCCTTCGACCCCAAGACCGCCATGATCGAGCCCGATAAATGGACGCGTTGGCTGGCTCACGACCCGCTCAAGCGCCTCGACAACGCCCCCCGCTGTCTGGGAGAAGCAGCCCTCGTTTTTCTCGACGCGGGCAAATCGGACGAGTATGGTCTGCAGTTTGGGGCCCGTATGTTAGCTGAACGGCTCGCGAATTCCGGTGCTCGGGTCCACCACGAGGAGTTCGACGGCGGCCACATGGGCACGGGGCATCGCTACGAGGTCTCCTTGCCCCTCATGCTCTCCGCCCTGCGCGGCGGATCACCGAGCGAACAGGTATGAGCTCGACGAAAGCGACAAACAAGGCCGCGGCCAAGCCGCCCGCAAAGAGCGCAGCCCAGGCCAAGAAGCCCAAGGCCGAGAGAGCCCCAAAGGCCTCCGAGCCCCCGCCGGCCCCGGAGCTCGAGAGCAGCGGCGCGAGCGCGGCTGATGACGCAGACGCCGACACCGATGGTCCGAAGAAGGCCAAGGCGTTGAGCGGTGCACAGGCCATCGCCGCCGAGCTGATCGCCCAGACCGACACGCACGCCATCATGCGTCAGGCCGCGGCCATGGAAGACGAGCGCGAGGGCCCGTCGAGCCAGGCCGCCCGCGTGCTGCAGGAGATCGCCGAGCAAAAGCCGGAGCTGCTCGTGTCGCTGATCGAGCGTTTCTCGCGCCTGCTCGTCTCGAAGAACAAGCGCGTGGTGCAAACCTGCGCGGCGGCCCTCGGTCCCTTGTCGCGCATCGCGCCGGCCAAGGTGGCCAAGCAGCTCCCCCTGCTCACGCAAAACTGGGACAAAACCACCGAAGACGGCCAAGACGGCTTGGTGCGCACCTTCGCGGGGCTGTGCACGGCCTCGGTCGCCTACCAGAAGCGCCTCGAGCCTGCGCTTGCGCGTGCCCTCGGCGAGGCCGAGCCGAAGACACTCATCCGCTGGACCGAGATCGTGCTGCCTGCGCTCAAGGGCGAGCCGCACGCACGGGCCCGCGCGGTGGTCGAAGAGCGCTTGCCCAACATCCCGCGCCCGCAGGCCCAGAAGATCGCCGACTTCCTCGGAATCAAGCTGCGCCCCCTGATGCGCTGAGGCTCACGCACGCGTTGGAGAGTTGGGCGCGATTCGAGCTACGCTGTGCGCGTGGGAACCCTTCGCTCGCCCCTCAGAGATGCGGCGCTCGTGCTCTCCTTGTCAGCAAGCTGCGTGGCAAGCAGCGTGGCAGGCTGCGCCGGCTCCAGCGCAAACGTCAACAGGCCAGAGGCCGTCGTCGCGATCGGCCCCGAACGCATGCTCGATCACAGCGATGCGCCGGTGCTGTTTCTCGGCCCGGAGCCCGATGCGCCTGCCATCGGCTACGGCTCGCGCGACCTGGCGGTGCGCATCCTCGCTCCGGAGCGGAACGGGCGGGTCGCCGTCGAGACCGCGGGACCCATCGTGCTCAGCGCGCATGTGCCGAGCGAGCTGCTCACCCTGCGTGCGCAGCGACGCGGACGGCTGCGGGGCAGCCCCGTGTACGTCGGACCCAACGACCGCGTGAGGCTGCTCGGCAGGGCCCCCGAAGCGGACCGCGTACGGCTCTCGGCCACCCCCGTGATCGCAGGCGTGGGTAGCAAGCCCTTCGAGGGCACCTACCCCGCTGCAGGTGTCTCGGGACTGCCAGCGCCCGGCTACGCCGAGCCGCCCGAACCTGGGGTGCCGCACGAGCTGCCCGCCGGCACACGCCTCGTGCTGCGCGCAGCCCCGGCGGGCCCCGTCGTCGCAGAGCTCGGTGCGCAGCCCTTGCCCGTCCCCGTCAGCGTGGTGCGCAGCGAAGGCGGCTTCAAGGCCGTGCGCGTGGGCGAAGGCCCCTACCTCGTCGGCTACACGGATGCCCGGCTCGTGCCCGCCTCTGTGCCGCCGGCGCACGCTTCGACCTCGACCGAGAACAACGACGACGAGACGTTGCCGGCGCGCCTGCGACGCGAGCCCGGCGCGCTGCTGCGCGTAAGGCGAGGCGCCGAGCTCATCTTCAACGAGCGCGTGATCGGGCGCGTGCGCGAGGACGGCTGGGCGCGCTTGATCCGACGCTATCCCGAGGGCGTGTCCGACGTGTTCGTGGCGGTCGACGACACGCTCGCCGTGCGCGCACTGGTGAAGAGCACGTTTCTCACGCCCGCGCGTGCGCCCGAGCCCGTCAGCGAAACACCGTCGACGCCTTGAGCAGCTTGGCGCGCTCGCGCGGCAGCGCCACGGGATGGCGAGCGATCAGCGCATCTTCGTCGAGCACCGACTGGGGCTTCTCGGAGGCATACTGAATCGGCGACAGCGCATCGCTGATGATCGCGTCGAGCAGCTCGGTCGCATTCGGCGCGACCAGCGCGATCTGCAGGCGCGCAGGATCGAGATGGCGCTGCACGGCCGCGTGCACCTCGTCGCGCGTGAGCTTCGCGATGCGCGCGCGCAGGCCATCGAGGTAAGGCTCGTCGAGCCCGTAGAAGCGCTGATCGAGCAGGTTGCCGAGCCGCTGCTGCTCAGTCTGCGCGAACAGCGCGAAGTAGCGCTCGGTGAAGTCGCGAATGCGCACGAAGTCTTCTTCCGTCATGCCGTCCTTCACGAACGCCTCGAGCTCGCGCACGGCCATGCGCAGGGCAAACTGCGCCTTGTCACGCGGCACCGGCCGCACCCAGATCGAGAAGTACTGGTGCCGTCGCGCGACGTTGGGCGCAGGGAAGCGCGTGTAGCCCGCCTGCGCGAAGTGCTCGGCGTAGGCGTAGTCGCCGTAGTTGAGGCCACGCTCTCCGCGCATCTTCTGCATCAGCCGCCCGGCGAACGTACGATGCTGTCCGAGGTAGGCCGCAGCCAGCGTGAGCGCCGCGTAGTCGGGGTGGGCGCGCGTCACCTCGATGGGCAAGCCCATGGAGATGGCCACGGCCTGCGCCTCGGGCTTGTCGACGATCCACAGCCTGCGTCCGTCGAGCTCAGGGCGAGGCGCGGGCTGTGCCTGGGGCGCACATTCAGCGCGAGGTAAGGCTCCCAGATCGGCGCGCAAGAGGTCGACGGCGCCCTCCGGCAGCGCCCCTGAGAGTGTCACCTGCACGCGCGCCCCGCACAGCACCTGCGCGCGGTGGCGGCGCACCTCGTCGACGGAGATGGCCAAGAGGCCCGTTTCGGTGCCGATGGCGGGACGACCGTAAGGGTGGCCCTCGAACAGCATGGCTTGGAGCACTTCTTTGCCCAGCGACTCGTCGTCGGCGCCGCGCAGATCTTGGGTGAGCGCGGACAGCGTGCGCTCCTTGACGCGCTGCACGTCCGCGAGCTCGAAGCGTGGATCGAGCAGCACGTCACGAAACAGCGGGTAAAACGCGCTGAAGTGATCGCGGTGCACGCGACCGTGAAACACCACGAGCTCGCGCTCGACCTGCGCGCCGATCTCGGCAGCCATGGGAAACAGCAAGCGCTCACGCTCGGCGAAGCTATGGCTGCCGGCGCCGCCCTCGGCCATGGTCGTGGCAGTGACGTAGGTGAGCCCCTCGCGCCCCCGTGGATCGTCGACCGAGCCCGCGAAGAATGCCACGCGCAGCTCGATCACCGAGGAGCTCGTGGGCAGGGCCACGATGCGTGAGGCCTCGAGCGGCGTGGGGGCAGCGCTCGTCGGCTCGGCCACGACGGGCCGCTTCGCCGCGCACGCGGCACAGAGGAGCGCGTAGGCGGAGCCGAGGAGCAGGAGGGCGAAGCGGAACGTGCGCGCACTCATGGGGTTTTCTCCTTCGCGGGCGCGAGCGTGACCACAAAGCGGCGCGGGGGCGTGAGATAGGCTGCGGCCACGCGCCTCACGTCGTCGACCGTGACCTGAGACAGCGCCGACAGATAGGCGGGCAGCGCCTCGGTGCGGCCCGTGACCGCGACGAACTGCGCAAGGGTGTCGGCCGCATCGCTCGCGGTCTCGACGTCCATGCTCAGGGCGTAGGAGAGATGGGAGCGCACGGCCTCGAGTCTGGCGACGTCGATCTGGCCGGACGACAGCTCGTCGATGGCTGTCTGGACGGCCGTCTCGATGCTCGCGAACGAGGTCTGGGGCTTAAGCATCGCGGTCACCACGAACAGGCCCGGATCGCGACTGAAATTCTGACTCCAACTGCCCAGCTCGAGGAGGCGCTGCTCGTCGACGACGAGGCGCTGGTAGAGCGGGCTCGACGCGTCGAACAGCATGCCGTGGACCACCTCGAGCGCGGCGCTGTCACGAGTGCACACGTCGAGGTCGGTGCTGCCCTCGCAGAACGCGGGCCCACGATAGCCCAAGAACAGGCGTGGCGGCGACATGCCCGACCACGTGATGTGACGGGCGCTGCCCGACTTCGGCGCAGGCTCGGTCGGGACCACTGGCTCGGCGCGCTTGCCTTGCCAGCCCCCGTAGTGCTTTTCGACGAGCTTCACGAGCTCCGAATGCGTCACGTCTCCCGCCGCGATGATGGTGCAGTTGTCAGGCGTGTAGAAGCGGCGAAAGAAGGCGCGCGAGTACTCGACCTTGTCGGGCATGGCTTCGATGTCGGCGAGGTAACCGAGCGTCGTGTGGCCGTAGGTGTGTGTGCCGAAGGCAAGCTCGCTCAGCGCTTCCCACATCTTGAGAAACGGACTCGAGGCGCTCTTGTTGTACTCGCCGAGCACCGCGCCGGTCTCGGTGCGAAACACTTGCTCGGTGTAGGAGAGGTTTTGAAAGCGATCGGCCTCGAGCTCCACGACCTCAGCGACGGCCGCCGCGGGCGCGGTGACGGTGTAGAGGGTGAAGTCTTGGGTGGTGTAGGCGTTGTTGTCGGCGCCGAAGGCTTGGATCTTTTCCTCGTAGAGCTTCTCGGGATGCCGCGCGGTGCCGCGAAACATCATGTGCTCGAACAGGTGCGCAAAGCCCGAGTGGCCCTTCTCGACCTCGTCGCGCGAGCCCACCCTCACGAGCGTGTAGTAGGCGACGATACCCGGGCTCGCCCAGGGCAGCGTGATCACGGTGAGGCCGTTGTCGAGCTTCGTGACCTCGGGCGGCGAGGCCTCGAACGGGCTCGTCCCCTTCGTCGCAGACTGAAGCGGCTTGCCCTGTGCACCCGCAGCCTCGGGTGTGAGCAGAAGCAGGAGCGCGAACGCTCCGCAACACGAACGCCATCCCATGCGTCCCCCCTCTCATTCGTCGGTGGCGCGCGTCAGCTCTCGATCAGCGACGCGCCGTAATCCTCGGGAGCCCTCAGGCCGAGTAGATGCAGCACGGACGCTGCCACGTTTGCAAGACCGGGCTCTTGTATGCCGGGAGCGATGCGGAGCCTTGCGCTCGGTGCATACACGATGAACGGCACCTCGTTGAGCGTGTGGCTCGTCTTGACCACCGGACGGCCCGCGTCGTCCCGCTTGATCGCGCCCTTCTTGTCGAGCTCGAACATCTCATCGGCGTTGCCGTGATCCGCGGTGACGATCATGGCGCCTCCAAGCTTTGCGATCACCGGCATCAGCCGTCCGAGCTGCAGATCGACGGCCTCGACCGCCATCACCGCCGCGTCGCGCATCCCGGTGTGCCCCACCATGTCGCCGTTCGCGTAGTTCACGCGCAGGTGACGATACTTGCCGCTCTCGAGGGCGGCGATCAGCGCGTCGGTGATCTCGGCGGCCTTCATCCACGGGCGCTCCTCGAAGGGCAACGTGCCGCTCGGGATCTCGAGGTAGTCCTCGTAGCGCTCGTCGAACTTGCCGCTGCGATTGCCGTTCCAGAAGTAGGTGACGTGTCCAAACTTCTGGGTCTCGCTGATCGCGAACTGGGTGATGGCGTTCTTGGCCAAGTACTCGCCGAGGGTGCGCGCGATGGCGGGCGGTGAGACGAGAAAGCGGCTCGGCAGCGCCAGGTCGCCGTCGTACTGCGTCATCCCCGCGTAGAGAAGGTTCGGATGGCCCTTGCGATCGAACTTCGCAAACACAGCCTTCTCCAGCGCCAGACTGATCTCGATGGCGCGGTCGCCACGAAAATTGAACAGCACGACGCTGTCGCCGTCGCGCATGGGTCCAACCGACTGGTCCCAAGCGTCGACGATCACGAAGGGTGGGAGGTTTTGGTCGCTCAGACCGGGGTGCTCGTCGCGAAAGGTCTGCACGGCTTCGCGGGCGCTGCGAAAGCCCCGGCCCGCGCCGTGCACGTGCGTCATGTAGCCGCGCTCGACCATGGCCCAATCGGCCTCGTAGCGATCCATGGTGATCACCATGCGGCCGCCACCCGAGGCGATGCGGTAGTCGCGTCGCTCCTTACGGTTGAGCGCGGAGAGCAGCTCCTCGAGCGCGTCGACATAGATGAGCCCCGAGGTCTCGGGCACGTCGCGACCGTCGAGCAGCACATGCACCCGCACGCGCTCCACGCCCTCCGCATCGCAGCGCTTGAGCATAGCGAGCAGGTGGTCGATGTGACTGTGGACATTGCCGTCGGACAAGAGGCCGACGAAGTGCATGGTGCTCTTTCGCTCGCGCACGCGGCCCGTCAGCGCGCGCCAGGTGTCGCCCTCGAACAGCGCACCCGAGTCGATGGCGTTCTGGACGAGCTTTGCGCCCTGATCGAACACGCGGCCGGCCCCCAGCGCGTTGTGGCCCACCTCGCTGTTTCCCATGTCGGCGTCGCTCGGCATGCCCACCGCCACGCCGTGGGCCCTCAGGGCCGTGCGCGGACAGCTCTGCTCGAGCCAGTCGAGGTTGGGCGTTCGCGCCAGCCACACGGCATCGGATTCGTCGCGATGGCCATAGCCGACGCCGTCCATCACGACCACCAGCACGGGGCCCTCCACGCCCGGAAACTGAGGGTGTTTTTCTAGCTGAAACGCGGACATGGCGTCGATCTAGCACGCTCTCTGTGAGCGTGCTGACTCCCCTGGTCCACACCGCTTGGTACAGTCGAGCCATGGCCAGCTTGACCCTCTCGGGGCGTATCCTGTTTCTCACCGAAGACCCGGACCTGATCCGGCGCCAGCTCGCGGGCGAAGATCTAGCGTGGGACCCGTCGATCAAGCTCATCGACAACATCAGCACCGATGAGATCACCCCCGGTTGGGTGTGCTTCCACTACGACGAGACGCTGGGCGAGTACGCGCTCGTGGGGCTGCGCGGTGGCGTCATCCCCAAGGACGCGATCAAGCGCGGCGGCTTTCAGGTGATCGTCAGCGGCAAGAGCAAAGGCTGCGGTAGCTCGCGTGAGCAGGCCCCGTTCGCCGAGCTCGCAGCCGGCATCAAGCTCGTGATCGCGGAGAGCATCGAGAAGATCTACGGCCAGAACTGCCAGAACATCGGCCTCTACACCTCGAGCGACTTTTCGCTGATCGAGCGCATTCGACGCGGCGAAGCTGTCGACATCGACACCTTCACGACGGGGCTCGACCCGATCAGCCGCGACATCGTGCGTGAGGGCGGGCTGTTCGCCTACAACAAGCGCCGCATGCATGGCGAGCTCTCGCCGCCTGCCGTGACGACCGAGCCGCGCCCGATGACGCTGGTCGAAAAGATCATCGCCGCCCACGCGGTGGTCGATGCCGAGCGCGACGTACTCGGCGTGGCCGCGGTGGCTCCCGGCGATGCGCTGTTCGTACGCACCGACGTGCGCTTCAGCCACGAATACGTGACGCCCATGGCCGAAGCGCTGTTTCGCGGCGCGCTCGGAGACGACGCGCGCATCCGCGACAAGGACAGCGTCTACACCTTCCGCGATCATCTGACCTTCCTCGGCGACGTGATGCCCGAGGACAAAAAGCGCATGGGGCTGCTCGACAAGGCCAACGGCCTCGCGACGACGCAGGAGAGCTTCGCGCACAAACACCACCTCAAGCACTACGGCGAGGTGTCCGCCGGTGGCTCGGCCGCCATCTGCCACAACGCGGTGATCGAAGACATCGCACTGCCGGGTCAGATCGTCACCGGCACCGACAGCCACACGTGCATGGCCGGCGCGCTCGGCAGCTTCGCCTTCGGCGTGGGCAGCACCGACATGGCGAATGCTTGGTACACCCGCGATGTTCGCGTGCGCGTCCCCGACTCGGTGCGCTTTCGCCTCGTGGGGGCGTTGCGTCCCGGCGTGTGCGCCAAGGACGTGATGCTGCACATCCTCAGCCAGCCCTTCTTCCGTACGAGTCAGGGCATCGGCAAGGTGCTCGAGTTCGCAGGCGAGGCCGTCTCGAGCCTGCCGCTCGACGAGCGCGCCACCCTGACCAACATGGCCGTGGAGGCCGGGGGCTTCACCGGCATCCTGCAGGCCGACGAGGTCGTGGTCGACTACCTCATGAGCATGCGTAAGGGGCTCGATCGCAAGGCGCTCGAGGCGCGTCTCGTGCAGAGCGACGCGGGCGCGACCTACCTGGCCGACTTCGAGATCGACCTGTCCGCCGTGGTGCCCATGATCGCCACGCCAGGCGATCCCAGAAACGGTGCGCCGGTGAGCTCGCTCGCGGAGTCGGTGAAGATCGACATCGCCTACGGCGGCTCGTGCACGGGTGGCAAGAAGGCCGACATGGACATGTACGCGTCGGTGTTGTCGCGCGCGCTCGATCGCGGCATGCGCGTGGCCGACGGGGTTCAGGCGTTCGTGCAGTTCGGCTCCCAACACATCCGCGCCTACGCCGAAGAGCGCGGCTACGTGAGCGTCTTCGAGCGCGCGGGCGTGACGCTGATCAACCCCTCGTGCGGCGCGTGCATCAACGCCGGCCCGGGTGCTTCCCAGAAGCCAGACCAGGTGACGGTGAGCGCGATCAACCGTAACTTCCCCGGCCGATCCGGGCCTGGCCAGGTGTATCTGGCGAGCCCGCTCACCGTTGCGGCGAGCGCCGTCGCCGGACGCCTCGTCAGCCCCGAGCAGCTGTTTTCCACCTGACGGGACTGGCACGGCGGCCTATCGACAAATGCCACTCCTGTTCTATCGTGAAGCATGACGAAGATCGCCGCAGGCAAGTACGTCGTGCTCGACTATGTGCTCACCGATGAAGACGGTGACGTGATTCAGCAATCCTCCGACGAGCAGACGGGTCCACTCTCCTACGTCCACGGGTACTCTCCGATCCTCCCAGGTCTGCACCGTGGCATGGAGGGCCTGAATCAGGGCGACTCCAAGCAAGTGACCGTGCCGCCCGAGGACGGCTATGGCGTAGCCGACGAGGACGCGGTCTTCGAGGTCGATCGGGCCGAGCTGCCGAACCCGGAGAACGTCAAGTTCGGCGACGAGATCGTGGCCGAAGACGAAGAAGGCAATGAGTTCGCCATGCACATCATCGAGGTGCACGACGATTTCGTGGTGGTCGACACCAACCACCCCCTCGCCGGCTACACGCTCGTATGGAACGTCACCGTGCGCGATGTACGCGACGCCACACCGCAAGAGATCGAAGCCGCCCGCACCGAGTCCGCCGAGCTAGGCGAAGTCCTAGGCGAGGTCTGACTTAGCGCAGCGCGAAGCGCGAGCCGAACACCAGCAGCGCCGCGCAGGATGCGGGATTCCGCCCCCCTCAACGCCAGCAGCGC
>CAYNOM010000056.1:0-17029 GCA_964398415.1 uncultured Polyangiales bacterium
GCTCACGCGGTCTTCTTCGGAGGGGCGATCCTTGCCTTCGCCCTTCTTCAGCACGCGCGACGCCAGGCCCGTCTTCGTACGCTCGGCATTGGCCGGCGCACCCGCCACGTCCTCAGGCACCGCGGGCGGATCGGGCATCTTCTCGATGGACACGAGCTCCACGTCGAACACGAGCATGCCCGCGGGCGCACCCGGCCTGCCCTGGTAGGCGATGTTTTCGGGGATCCAGAAGCGGCGCTTCTCGCCCACCACCATCAGCTGCAGGCCCTCGGTCCAACCCTCGATCACCTGATTGAGCGGAAACTCCGCCGGCTGACCGCGCGTGACCGAGCTGTCGAACATCTTGCCGTCCGTCGTCCAGCCCGTGTAGTTGACCTTGACCTTGTCCCAAGCGCGCGGCTTGTCGGTGCCAGTGCCCGGCGTCAGCACCTTGGACGCGAGGCCCGACGCGGTTTTCTTGGCGTCGGCCGGAGCCGCGGCGACATCCGGGGGCGCGGGCAGATCGTTGGGACCGGCGGGTGCGGTCGGCGCGGGAGTGGCCGCTTGGCCCTTGTCGGCGCCTTCGGCACCGGAGGACGGCTTGTCGGCGGGCGCCTTGGCGTTGCAGGCGGCGAGGCCGAGCACGAGAGCGAGAAGAGCGCTTGAGCGAGTCATAGGTGGTTGGCTGTACCTCCGGCGCTCGGCCGCGGCAAGAAAGCCTCACCCGGCCGTCTGTGGGCTCGATCGTGACAGGCAAGCCAACCTACTAGTTAGTAGAGTAACTGCTTGAAAAAACGCACGCAGCGCGCATCCTAGGCGGGAGCGTGAAGCACCCCGAAGGGCCACCACCTCGGCCTGCTCGCGCACGAAAAGCCAAGGAGTTTCGATGGCTCACGCCCCAGCGTCGCGGATCGTGATCGAGGACCAGGGTCCGCGGGACGGCTTCCAGGTCGAAAAGACCGTGATGGACACCGAGCAAAAGCTCGCATTCGTCGAGGGCTTGGTCGATGCCGGCCTGTCGCGGATTCAGGTCTGCTCCTTCGTGCACCCCAAGGCCGTACCCCAGATGGCCGACGCCGAGGCGCTATGCGCGCGCCTGCCGAAGCGCGAAGGCGTGATCTACAGCGGCCTCGTCTTGAATGAGCGCGGCATCGATCGCGCCATCGCCTCAGGCCTTTTGCACGTGGCCTGCTCCTACTCGGCCAGCGACACCCACAGCAGAAAGAACACCAAGCGCTCGCTCAGCGAGGCGCAAGAAGAGTACGAGCGCACGGTGCAGAAGGCGAAGGACGCGGGCCTGACCGTGCGCGGGGGCCTTCAGTGCGCGTTCGGCTGTCGCTACGAGGGACGCATCGATCCGAGCGCGGTGCTGAAGATGGCCGAGCGCCACTTCGCCCTCGGCATCGACGAGATCGCCCTCGCCGACTCGACCGGCATGGCGCACCCGAAGGACATTCGCTTCTTGATGACGCGCATCGTGGAGATGGCCGAGGGAAAACCCGTGATCCTGCACCTTCACGACACCGAAGCGCGCGCCATGGTCAACGCGGTGACCGCGATCGAGTGCGGTGTGCGTCACTTCGACACCGCCTTCGCGGGCATGGGCGGCTGCCCCTACATCAAGGGTGCGAGCGGCAATCTGTCGACCGAAGACCTGTGCGTGCTCGTGCACGGCATGGGCTTCGACACGGGCATCGACGTGCGCAAGGTGGCCGCGTTGAGCCTGAAAGTGGAAGCGTTCTTCGACAAGCGCTTCCACGGCAAGATGCATCGCGTGCTCAGCACCGAAGGCATCGAGGTTCTCGTCTAAGACCGAGGCACAGGCAGCATGGCACAGACGATCGCAGAGAAGATTCTGTCGCGACACGCCGGCAAAAACGTTTATGCCGACGAGCTCGTGATCGTGGACGTCGACGCCGCCATGGCCAGCGACACCACCGCACCGCTCACCATCCAGGCCTTTGCGGAGATGGGCGGCACGAAGGTGTGGAACGCCGCGCGCACGTATATGGTGATCGATCACGCGGCGCCCGCGCCCAACGAAAAGATCGCAAACCTGCACACGATGATGCGCACCTTCTCGCGGGAGCAGGGCTGTGTGCTGTACGACGTGGGCGACGGCATCTGTCACCAGCTCATGGTCGACAACAAGCACGTGGCCCCGGGCGAGGTGTTTCTCGGCGCCGACAGCCACACTTGCAGCTACGGCGCGCTCGGGGCGTTCGCAACGGGCGTGGGCTCCACGGATCTCGCCGCCGTGCTGCTCACCGGCAAGACCTGGCTCAAGGTGCCGCGGACGATTCGCGTGGAGATCACCGGCCGCCTGCGTCCCGGCGTGTTCGCGAAAGACCTCACGCTGTTTCTGGTGGGCCAGCTCGGCATCTCGGGCGCGACGTACAAGGCCATCGAGTTCTGCGGAGAGGCCGTGGAGAAGCACTCGCTCGGCGGACGCTTCACGCTCGCCAACAAGGCGATCTAGATGGGCGCAAAAGTGGGCATCGTGCATCCTGCGGGCCTGTCTCTGCCCTATGCGTTCGAGCCCATCCTGCCCGACGCCGATGCCGTCTATGAGCGCAGCCTTTGCTACGACGCAAAGAGCCTCTTGCCCGTCGTGGCCACGCCCGGCTCGCCCGACCAGGTCGAGCCCCTGAGCCACCACGTGGGCACGAAGATCGACTACGCCTTCATCGGCACCTGCGTAAACGGGCGCCTCGAAGACCTGCAGGCCGCGGCACAGATCCTTGGAGGCAAGCACATCGCTCCGCACGTGCGGCTCGTCATCGCCCCCGCCTCGCGCGACATCTTTCTCGCGGCCCTGGGCGACGGCACCGCGGAGAAGCTGCTGCGCGCGGGTGCCACCTTCATCCCCTCGGGCTGCGGACCCTGCGTCGGCACCCACAACGGCGTGCCCGGCAACGGCGAGACGGTCATCAGCACCGGCAACCGCAACTTCAAGGGGCGCATGGGAAACCCCAACGCGCGCGTGTTTTTGGGCTCGCCCGCATCCGTCGCTGCCGCCGCGCTCACGGGCGTCATCACCGATCCCACCCCCTACCTCGAGGGCGAGTGACATGAGCACGCTGAAGGGAAAAGCCCACGTCTACGGCGACAACATCGACACCGACCGCATCATCCCCGGCAAGTACACGAAGACGCTCGACCTCTCTGAGCTCGCGGCGCACTGCCTCGAAGACCTCGACCCCGAGTTCCGCACGCGCATGCAAAAAGGCGACTGGGTCGTAGGCGGTGACAACTTCGGCTGCGGCAGCTCGCGCGAGCAGGCACCGCTCGCATTGCGCACCATCGGCGTCAGCGGTGTGATCGCCAAGTACTTCGCGCGCATTTTCTTTCGCAATGCCATCAACATTGGACTCGCCGTGCTCGAAGTGCCCGACCTCGAGGTGGCGCCGGATGATGTGCTCGAGGCCGACCTCAAGACGGGGCGCGTGACGAACCTGACCCAGGGCAAAACGTACCAAGCGGCAGCGATGCCCGAGGTGATGATCGAGATCCTGAACGAAGGCGGCCTCGTGCCCTACCTGAAGAAACACGGAACGTACGCCTGATGCACCTTTGCCCAACGCAGGCACAGAGGGAGTGGTTGGATGAGTGAGACGAAGACGCTTCCACTTTCGGGCATTCGCGTGCTCGAGTTCACGCATGCGGTCATGGGCCCCACGGTGGGCCTCTTGCTCGCGGATCTCGGCGCAGAGGTGATCCACATCGAGCCGCCCACAGGCGACGCCACACGCACCCTCAAGGGCATGGGCACGGGCTACTTCCCCTTTTACAGCCGCAACAAGAAGAGCCTCGCCATCGATCTCAAGAGCCACGAGGGGAAAGAGATCATCATGAAGCTCGTGCCCACGGCCGACGTGATGGTCGAGAACTTCGCGCCCGGCACGATGGAGCGGCTCGGACTCGGCTACGACGACGTGAAGACGCTCAATCCGCGGCTGATTCACCTGTCGCTCAAGGGCTTTCTGAAAGGCCCCTACGAAAAGCGCACGGCCCTCGACGAGGTGGCGCAGATGATGGGCGGCCTCGCCTACATGACCGGGCCCGTGGGCACGCCGCTGCGTGCGGGCACGTCGATCATCGACATCGGCGGCGGCATGTTTGGGGTGCTCGGCATCTTGGTCGCGCTGTACGAGCGCGAGAAGACGGGTGAAGGCAAGAGCCTCAAGGCCTCGCTGTTCGAGACCACGGCGTTCTTCATGGGTCAGCACATGGCCTACAGCGCCATCAGCAAAGAGCCCGTGCCACCCATGCCGGCGCGCGTGAGCGCTTGGAGCATCTACCGCACCTTCAAGACGAAGGACGACTCGATGGTGTTCGTAGGCGTGACGAGCGACAAGCACTGGGTCCGCTTCTGCGAAGCCTTCGGCAGACGAGACTGGCTCGACGACGCGCGCCTTCAGACCAACAACGGCCGCATCGACGAGCGCGAGTGGCTCTTGCCCGCGGTCGAGCAAATGATGGCTGGCTTGACCAAGTCCGAGATCATCGCCGGCTGCGACAGGGCAGGCATTCCGTTTGCGCCCATCGCCAAGACCGAAGACCTCTTCGACGACCCGCAGCTCAACCAGGGCGAGCTATCGCTCTTGCCGACCACGCTGCCGGGCGGCGTGCAGACCAAGCTGCCCCGCCTACCGCTGGTGTATGGGGAGGTCGACTTCGGCATCCGCCACGATCCCCCTGCCGTGGGCGAGCACACGCGCGAGCTCTTGCGCGAGCTCGGCATGGCCGACGCCGAGATCGAGCGCTTGCGGACTGAAAAGAAGCTCGGCTGAGACGCGCAGCCCACTTGGGCCCTACCTTGCCCCGCGCGCGCCGTGGTTACATGAGCCCGTCGGGGAAGAGGTACGACGATGGACGTGAAGGCTGCCTACGAAAAGAAGCGCATGGGGGCCGACGAGGCGCTCGGCCGCGTACGCCCGGGACAGCGCGTGTTCGTGGGGTCTGGCTGCGCAGAGCCGCAAACGCTGGTGAGAGCCTTGTGCAAACAGGCCGAGCGCTTGAGCGACGTGGAGGTGGTTCATCTGCTCACGCTCGGGGTCGCCGACTACGTCGACGTCGACTACCTCGATAGCTTTCGCCACAACGCGTTCTTCATCGGCGCAAACACGCGCGCCGCCGTCAACGAGGGCAAGGCCGACTACACGCCCATCTTCCTCAGCGAGATCCCCCATCTGATTCGCTCGGGACAGCGCCGGGTCGACGTGGCGCTCGTGATGGTGTCGCCGCCCGACAAGCACGGTGTGTGCAGCTTCGGGACCCATGTCGACATCGCGCAGGCGGCGGTCGAGACCGCAAAGCTCGTCATCGCCGAGATCAACCCCCACATGCCGCGCACCTTTGGCGATAGCCAGATTTCGCTCGCCGACATCGACTGCATCGTCGAGAGTCACGAGCCGATCCTCGAGCTCCCGCCGCCCGAGCACGACGAGATCACCGAGCGCATCGGCGGCTTCGTGGCGAGCCTCGTCGACCACGGGGCTTGCTTGCAGGCGGGCATCGGAGCTATCCCCGCGGCGGCCCTGCGCGCCTTGGGCCACAAGCGCGACCTCGGCGTGCACACGGAGATGTTCACGGACGACATGGTGGCGCTGATCGAAACCGGAGCGGTGACCAATCGCCTCAAGAAGATTCATCCAGGTCGCACGCTGACGAGCTTCGTGATGGGCACGCGCAGGCTCTACGACTTCGTCGATGACAATCCGAACGTGTTCTTCTACGCGTCCGACTACGTCAACGACCCGCGCATCATTTCGCAGAACGACAAGGTGGTCTCGATCAACTCGGCACTGCAGGTCGACCTCACGGGCCAGGTGTGCGCCGACAGCATGGGACCACGCTTCTACAGCGGCATCGGTGGGCAGGTCGACTTCGTGCGCGGCGCCGCCATGAGCCGCGGCGGAAAGCCCATCATCGCCCTGCCCAGCACCGCCAGAGACGGCAGCATCCACCGCATCGTGCCGATGCTCGACGAGGGCGCGGGCGTCGTCACGAGCCGCGGCGACGTGCACTACGTCGTGACCGAGTACGGCATCGCGTACCTGCACGGCAAGACCATCCGTGAGCGCGCGCTCGCGCTGATCAACATCGCCCATCCCGACGCGCGCGGTGAGCTGCTCAGCTACGTGAAAAAGCGCCACTACGTCCACGAAGATGAGCGCGTGTTCTTACAGGCGGTGAACCCCTACCCCGCCCAACTCGAACATCGGCACGCGTTCGGCGACATCGAGCTGTGCATTCGCCCGCTCAAGGCTACCGATGAGCGCACGCTGCAGGAGTTCTTCTACAGCCACGAGCCCGACACCGTCTACAACCGGCACATGAACGCCAAAAAGAGCTTGAGCCGACGGGAAGCAGCTGAGCTGTGCTGTGTCGACTACAAACAGACCATGGCGCTCGGGGCCTTTCTCGAGCGCGAGGGCGCGCAAACGCTGCTCGGCGTGGCGCGCTACTCGCTCGACCCCGACACGAACACCGCGGAGACCGCCGTCGTCATCCACGAAGACTACCGAAGGCGCGGCATCGCCAGCCACCTCATGCGGCGCCTCGAGCAGTATGCGGCCGACCTCGGGATCAAGGGCTTTTACTCGGAGATCATGGACTCGAACTTCGCCGCGCTCGAGTGGCGTAAGGCGCAACGCTCGCCCATGCACTGGGACTCGAGCTCCAGCATTTTTCGCGTGGCCTACGACTTCGAGGGCAACCGTCGCGCGTCGATCCCCGCGAGCGAGTTGACACGCCCGTAGCTCACGCAGAGGCGCCGTACTCGAGGTAGCCCACGAGCCCGAGGTAGAAGTCGTCGTAGCAGGCGCCGCCCGCCAAGTCCGCGCACACCCGCGCGGCCGCGTCGAGCTCGGGAAGCCACTGGGCGCGGGCATGGCACATGCGCATGAAGCCCGCGAGGGCATCGAGAAAGTGCGCCGCGTCGACGGCACAGCCGAGCAGTGGCTCGCCGAAGCGCTCGTGCTCGAAGGCCCACACCTCGCCGCTCGGCAAGAGCACGAGATGCGAAGACTCGTGGAAGCCGAGCATGGTGCCCGCGTGATGGGGACGCGGAGCCTGCGAGAATCGGATACGGCCGATGGCGAGCCGCGCGCAGTCGTAGCGCACCACCAGGTCTTCGAGCGGATTGTCGCGTGGCTCGGGCTTGCGTGCGCGGGGCGGGCAGGCCTGTCCGAGCTCAGCGAGAAGCGAGGCAAACTCGTCGGCGTTCACGCCTGTGCGGTAGCACGGCTCAGCCCGACTCGGGACGTGCCGACGTGCGTTCACCGAGCTCGCGCAGGCCTTCGTCGAGCAGACGCCCCAGCTCCTCGGGGGCGATGCGCGAGCCGTAGCCCCAGGGTGAGCCGAACACCTCGGCACGCCCGCCCCAGTTGCCATGACCCGGCGTGGGGCGAGTCGTCGGTGGACCGTGGGCGTGCTCTCTGCGTGCCACGCGCTCGAGCAGCGGCGTGAGATCGCTTGGAGCACCATCGACGAGCGGGTTTCGGCCCACCACGTAGATGAAGCCCCCGTCGTGGTGATGGCTGACGTTGACGCCCACCTTGGCGCGATGGGCGTCGTACACGGTGAGGGCATCGACGCGCGACAGCCCCTTCGTGTCCACCACCGCCACGTCGCCGAAGCGCCGAATGCGTGCGGGCTCCTTGAGCGCCTCGATGAGCTCGGGGTCGACATCGTCGTCGGGATCGCGCTGCGGCAGGGGCCGTCCCTCGTTCAGGCACGCGAGCACCCGCCGCACTTCCGTCGCAAAACGCTCGGAGCGCCCTTCGATGGGCTGAAGGTCGTGCATCAACGCAGCGTGCAGAAAACGCCCGCGACGCTGCGTCTCTTCGTCGTGCTCCGGATGGGGGCGCAGGTGATCACAAAAGTGGCAGGCGGCCTCGAACAACGCACGCGTGTCTGCGTCGAGGGCAGCGCGTCCGCCGAGCAGCACACAGACCGCGCTCAGCACGGCGTCGGTGTCGACGTGGGTCGAGGCGATGCCGTCGAGCTCGCGCACGTCGAAGCGCTCAGGAATGGTCTCGAGATTGGTCGATTCGCCCGAGGTGTGGTGATCCCATACGAAGGTCGCACCCGGCACGGTGCCGTCGACGCAGGCGTAGCGCCGGATTCCCTCTGGCACCTCGCGCCGACTCCGCGCCACGAACAGGCACGGCCCCTCATCATCGGATTGGGCACGCTCCATGAAGCGTAAGTACACCCCGAACGCAGGTTCGCGAGGCTCGCGAGGGCCAGCCGAGCCAGGTTCACGAGCTCTGGTCTTCGTGCCGCATCGGCTCGAGCTCTGCGTCGGGGCGGTCTAGATCACTCGGCACATCGACCGTCGTCGCCATGGTGATTTCTCCGCGGCGAAGCGCGTACAGCCGTTCGGCGTAGGCAGCATCTTGCTGCCACAGGCTCCGTGCAGCGTGTTCGAGGTACGGACGCACGGCACGAGCCATGCGAAGGACCAGCTGAAAGCCCGGTCGTTCAGAGGTCGCGAACGTGCTCTCGATGACAGCGGTGCGGCCTCTCGTCATCGGCGTCGCGTGAGTCTCTACGGTCGAGCCCGCGCCTTCGCCCTGGACGATGGTCATGACGATCGTCCGCGGCCCCGGACAGTGAAAGCTTGCATCCACTTCGATCACGACGCGGCCCAGCAGCCGGTACTGCACTCGCACATCCAGCCGCTGTGGCGTCGCCTCCGTGACCTCGAGATGGGCGAAGGCCTGCGGATGGAAGTGTGCCCCGTGCCAGGGGTCGAGACGGTTTGCGATCACATCGTGCGGCTCGCAACGTGCCTCGACGCGAATGGTTGCCTCCACGTGTCGCGCTGGACGCGCCGGCAGGATGGGCGCGTCGGTCAAGCTCGCGCGCTCGCACGCCTCGTCGAGGCGTACCCACGTCAGCACACCGTCGTCGTGCACGCGAAGCGGCCGCCAAGAACGATGGGCGCGCTCCCCCAGGGCAAGACCGTGCCACGGGCAGACGAGCTTCCCGCCACAGACACGACCCGCGCTGAGCGATGCGCCCATGTGGGGGCACTCGTCGAATCCCATGCGGATACGATCCCCGTCGCGCCAGGCGACGATGAAGCGCTCCGCAAGCTGATAGCGAGTCGGCCCCTTGCCGATGTGGCGCGTGGCATCGACCACGAACCAACCGCCCGCCGGCAGGCTCAGCGCGCACCGCAGCGCCTCCCGGATACGCTGAGGACTGGCCTGGGCCCAGTCCGGCCCGTGCAGGGGGCCTGAGCGGCGCACAGGCGAAAGCTTGCGCCCGACTCGCATCGTTTGCTCGGTCATGGCGAGGCTCCCACGACAGGGCGAGCGTGGTCAGCTTGGGCGTCGGGCTGCGCCGCGGCTTTGTGCGCCAAGAGACCGCGCAGGGGCACGCAGCGTACCTCCGCGCCGCACACGTCCACCTGTTCGAGCAGATGGTTCGCGGCGAGCATGCCCGAGGCGGTGGCGCGCTCCATCAGTGCGCAGGGCATGGGCAGCTTCACGAAGTCGCCGGCCAGCGCGAGACCGCGAAACGGAGAGGCCACGCCCGGCCGCAGCGCGTGCGAGCCTGGGGCGAACGCAGGGCAGTCCTCACGTGTGATGAATCGCTCGTCGATCACCCGCGCTCCGCGCAGCTCAGGGTGCGGGCCGAGCGTCGCTTCCCAGAGCTCCTCACGCAGGGCCGCGGGGTCGAACCCGCGCGCGAGGGCATACGCGTGAAGCTCGATCACTGAGCCGCCGTGTTGGGTCGCCCATTCTTTGCTCTCGTCCTCGAAGAGCTCGAAGAAGGAGATGTTGTCGAGTCGACCGAGCTGGTTCGTGCCGGCGAACGCGTGTCGCTCGGCGCGAGCGGGCCGGTCGAGCCAACGCCGCCAGACCACGAATGGACCTGTCACCGAAAGCGACCGCACCGAGCTGCGAAAGCTCTTCGCGTCGAGTCCTTCTGAGTTGTCGACGAGCTTCTGCAAGGCGGGGATGTTGAGCGCGAGGACCACCATGTCGCTCTCGAAGCGCCTCGAGACCGTGTCGATGGCGAAGCCAGACTCACGGCGCACCACCCGCTCGGCGCGCGTTCCTCGCTCGATTCGTACACCTCGACTCTCCAAGTATCGCGTCATCGGGAGCCACAGACCGGTCGAAAAGGGCTTGTTCATGACGTCGAACAAAAGCCCCTCACGCGCACCGGTGAAGTAGAAGTGAAACATCATGATCAGCTCGGCGGCCGACATCGTGTCTTCGGAGTTGAAGAACGAATGTGCGAAGACATCGAACAGCATCGCCCGTGCCACCGTCGGAAAGCGCAAAGAATCGAGGTACTGGCGCGCCGTGATGTGATCGTACTCGGCGTAGGTCGCCACGGGATCGAAGCTCAACATCGCCATGGCCTGGCGAACGTTGACCCGCAGTAGATCGCGAAAAGTAAGATATCGCGTGCGCCTGGCGAGCTCGATCAGGTTGAAGGGAGGCAGCTTCGGCAGGCCGCCGAAGGTCTCCATCTGACCATCGCGGCCATAGATCGGATACTCCTGCACGGGCGAGAGCATGGAGAGCCCGGGGTCGAGGCGCCTCAGCAAGTCGCGCAAGTTGTAGTATTGGCGAAAGAAGGCGTGAAAGCCGCGGCCCATCTGGAACGCCTCGCCGTCGCTTCGCTGGTCGTCCCATGCGCTCACGCGCCCCCCCAGGGCGTGCTCAGCTTCCAGCAGCGTGACGCTGACACCGCCGTCGGCGAGCTGAACCGCCGCGGCCACGCCAGCCAGACCGCCACCGACCACCACTGCCGTCGTGGGCCGCGCCACGCGCTCGAGCCCATCGCGCTTCGTGCGGGGAAGAACTTGTGATCCCGACGAATATCGAGTCGCAGTCGAGGCCAGGCCCGTCGCCACCGAGCGATAGAACCCCACCACGCGCGACCAAGGCGGGCGTTCGCCACCCGCTGTGGTCAGGCCACTGAAGTCGTACAGACCAGCACGGAGATTCTCGGGCTCATTCATTCGCCGTCCCCCTGGTTCTTTGATCGGTCGACGCGCACCGCAGCGCTCGACGGGTCAGTAGTAGTGAATCTCGATGACGAGCCTTTCGTTCGCGCTTGCCGCCAAGTTGAGCTTCGCATCGTCAAACGACGGTGGCCCGAACGTCGCGCGCGCATTCCGAGAGAAGCCGATTCCTTCGCGTGGAATTCCAAGCAAGCCGGTCTTCACCTCGAAATCTCCGTCCTCATCATGGAGGACGGACACAGCGAACTCCCCCGGCGGGACGTTCTCGAACACCGCGCGCGCACCGCCGTCACGAATCTCCGACGTAACCCGCTGTGCCGCCCGTCGCGGCGCCTTGGGAAAGCCGGTCTTGCTGCGGAACAGCGCGAACAGCACCTGCCCCTTTTCGTTGCGCAGTCGATCGACCTCCACCGTGATGGTCCCGGTGGCAGCCGCTGTCGTTGGCCCGGGCGCAGCCTGTGCGAGAGCCGAGCGCGCAGCGGGGGGCGCTTGCGTGAGCCCTGAGAGCGAAACCAACATGCACAGCGCCATGGTCAGCCTCCTTCTCTTGACGCGAGCGTCTTGACCCTCGCCGACACGTCCTCGAAGCGTTGGCAACGGCATCGTCACATCCTGTCTCTGCTCTAGGCGTACCGCGCGCGAGACGACTTGTCGCGGAGATAACACGAGCGCGTGCCAGGATTGGGACTCCCGATTGCCGCTTATTCGCAGTGCTTCTCGCCTCGCGTGCGCCCTCACTTGCGGGCGCGTGCGATCGACATCGCCACGTGTCGTAGCCAGGTGCGCTGGGCAGCGAGGCGGCTCCTGAGCTCGCTCGTGCTGCGCTTTGCCTGGGGACTGAGTGAGCGCATGAAACAGCTGTGCAAGAGCAGGGGCGGGCAGAAGCCCTTGGCGCTCACGACGGCGATCGGGCCCTCGGTCAGATGGGCCGCGTCGAACAACTCCAGCGTCTTGTCACCGTCGCGGTGCACGAGCACGAGCACATAGCCGTCGAGATCGTGTTGCGGGTTCTTGCGCGGCACGAAGGTCGGCGGCAGAGGAAGCGAGCCGGGCGCGAAGAAGGCCACATCGGCGACGCGCATCTCCGTCAAGTCGAAGCGCTGAAGCGCGGGTGGCGCCCGCATCTCGAGCAACTCGGCAAAGGGCACGACCAAGGCCGCGTGATCTCGGTACAGCTCGACGTAGCGCCGCGAGAGCATGCGTGGGTCGAGGCCCGCGCCGCTCCAAAACAGGTTCTTGGGTCGATCGCGCGAGCTGTCGAGCTCTTCGTTGCCCGTGGCCAAGGTGGCGCCCCACACACCGTCTCGGGTGAAGGCTACCGTTCGCTCGAGCACCTCGCCGCGCTCGACGTCGATGCGATAGCGTCCGAGCACGGCCGGCTGCGCGCCGAGCGAGGCGAGGCCGTAGTGTCCCGGGTCGTAGCCGCGCGTTGGATCGAGAAAGCGCACGTCGTCGGGGCCCAGCGCAAGGGGCAAGTCGGTGGCCGGGGAGTGCTGCAGGAAGACCGTCAGCTCATCTTCGCGCTCGCTGCGATACGCGACGCTCAGGTGGCCTGTGGGCAGATCAATCAATACCTTCTTCACCGGCACGCGCCGACCCGCCACGAGGTCCTTCTTGCGCACGATCCACACGCAGGTGTGGGCCTGATTCGGTCGCCGCGCTCCGTTCTTGCCGCGGCCTTGCACGAAGGCCAGATCCGAAAATACCACGTGGTGCTCGGTGACCTTGACGTCGTGGATCGTGTCGAACTTGCCGAGCGGCTCGAGCTCGAAGCGCTCGACGCGGCCGTTCGGGTCAACGCGAAGCAGCCTCGCCTGCGCGGCCGCCTTGGGCTGCGCGATGTAGTTGACGAAGTACAGGGTATGCTCGACGTGGTCCACGCCGGGGTGCGCGGCCACCACGATCAGCGGGTCTATCAGACCCGGCAAGCTCGGCACGAAGTCGTCGATCCTGCCGACGCCGCCCACGACCTCGAGCGTGACGGGGCATAGCTCGAGCGGCCTACCCGCGTCGTACCCGACGAACAAGCGGTCTCCGAGCGGCTGCAAGTTGGTGTTGCCGTAATTCGTGAAGCCCAAGGGGGATACCTCGAGCATCCCGCCGATGCGTCGAAACAACCAAGGCGCGAGCCGCCGCAGCGCGCGCGCCGGGCTCCCGATGGCGCGCGTCTTGACCTCGATGCGACCCTGACCATTGCGCGTGAGCGCGATTCGGCACACCAGCCCATCCCCTGCGAACCAATGGTCCGCGGGCCGGTGTTTGTTGGGGCCGATGATGAACGCAAAACCTTCGAGGTCGTCGGGCCAGGCGCCGTGGATTACCTCGAGCGCGTGGTCGCCCTCACCCGATCCAAAGAAGAGGTTCGTGGTGAGCTCGGCCTCGTCGTCGGATGCCTGGGGGCCTCTGATTCGCGCATGTGGAACTGCGTGCATGCGGGTCTCTGTATCTAGGTTGCCCTGCGATACTAACCCGCGAGCCCGTGGTGCTCGTGGACTTATCCCTTGCAAGCGCGCGGTCGTAGGGGGGGTGTGCGCGAGCTGCGGCAACCTGCGGTGATGTGACCGCGATGCGATCGGAAGGGACGACCGGCGCCTCAGACGTAGCCGAGCTCTTCGTCGAGCTCGCGGCCCACGTCTCTTGCGACCTGGGCCAAGTGCGGGGGCATGGTCTTGAGCTTTTGCTCGTCGAGCTCTTCGCTGAAGCGCAGGCGATCGAGCTTCTCAGAGGGCTTGATGTGCGGCATCCACGACGAGTGGATCACGAAGGGCACGCGGTGACCCTCTTGCGCGAGCACGGCCACGGGCCCATCAGAGACCCTCGCGGCATCGAACAGCTCGATGCGAAAGCCCGCTTCGCTCTGCACCACCACCACCAGATAGCCGTCGTGACCCCCGGGGTTTGTCCCTGCGTAAGGATCGGAAGCCTGGCCCGCGCTGCGCGGCACGAACGTGGGCGAGGTGGCCCATTCGTCGACCTTGAAGCGCCACAGGCCCTTGGGCTTGAGAGAGTTTTGCCAGTCGAAGGACGCGAGGCACGGCGGCGTCTCTTCGCGAGGCAGCCGCGACTTGTCGATGCGGTCTTGGTACAGCGCGAGCTGGCGCTGGGTGAGGCCCTCGGGCCGAAAGCCGTTGTACATCACGTGGTGCAGCGTGGGCCGCTCGAGACCGCGCTTGCTCCAATCCATCGCCGACGTCTGGACATTCCAGATGTACTCGGGGTTTTCGTACTCCGCGAGCACCTTGGCCGTGCAAGTTTCGGGATCGAGCTCGCGCAAGGTGACGCTGGGTGGCGACAGGGCGAGGCCGTACATGCCCTCGAGCACGGGGTCGATCGGACGCCCCCAGATGTCGACGTCGCCCGGCGTGACAGCCACGGCGATGTCGCTATCGGTGGAGTGCTCGAAGAACACGCGGATGCCGTTCGAGTCGTCGTAGTCCGCGTAGAAGTGCATGCACTCGGGCGAGATCGGGATCGTCTTGTAGGGCACGGGCTCGCCCGGAGGGATGCGATCGAGGTCGTCCTTGCGCACGAGGTACAGGGGCGCCTCCTTGAGCGTCGTCACCTTACGCGGCGCGCCGCCCATCTCGGCGAGGTCCACGCGCATGCCGTTGTCCATCAGGATGATCCAATCGCGCGTCTGCGAGATCGTGTGCATCGTCTGACGGATGGTCGCGTTCATCAGCGGCCAGCGCTTGATGTCCTTGCCACCGTCGTAGCGCACGATGCCGACGCGGTGGTTCATCATGTTGTAGTCGGCCGTCCACAGACAGCCCCGATCGGGGTCGCTGACCGGGTGCGCGGGCGTCGTGACCACGGGCAGCACTGGGAAGATCGGCGCCGAGTCCATCCACTGCTTACGGTGCCCCACCTCGGCGAGGAACTCGAGCGAGACAGGATCGATCTCGACCGGACGGCCCACGTCGCCCGTCACGAGCAGGCGATCGTTCCAAGGCACCTGCGCGGTGTTCGCCGTGTTGGTGTTGCCGAAGGGGGAAGCCACGCCGAGCAACGTCGGACGAAACACCTCGGGCGCCTTCAGGCGCAGGCGGTGCGATGGGTTTTTCACCATGCCATGGCGCCACGCGAACTCGCCCTCGCCCGCACCGAGCTCGCCGGCGCTCAAAGACAGACGGTAGATCACCCCGTCCGCGAAGAAGATGTGCCGCCCTTTGTACTGCGGTGCCGGGGAGCTGATGAAGTAGTAGCCACTGATGTCGCTCGGCCACTGGCCCTTGACGACCTTGAGGTTGGCGTCACATGGCTGCATGTCGGTCGACAAGATCGAACGCGGTAACGGCATCGCTGGTTCTCCACGAAGGACACCCCGCGCCCTCGAGCCGGGGAACGCTCAAACTAAACACCGTTTACCGGGTTGTCCAGTGCTTTCCCGGAATCGGGTGCAGGTGTTTGAAATCGCTGACTTTGGATCGTGAGTGAACGCGCGGTTCGGGGACGTTTCGAGCGGTGTGAGGGCGACTACTTGTCGATCGCCATGACAGCCAAGCGCCTTCTGTTTCGTTCGGCCGCGCGTGACAAGGTGCTCAAGGGGACGACGCTCTTGTCTGATGCAGTGCGCGTCACCCTCGGTCCCAAGTCGCGGAGCGTGCTCATCGACAAACCCTGGGGAACGCCCATCGTGTGCAACGACGGGGTCACCATCGCCAAGGAGCTCGAGCTCGAGGACCCCGTCGAAAACCTCGGCGCGAAGATGCTCAGGCAAGCCGCCGTGCGCACCGGCGAGGAGGTCGGCGATGGGACGTCTACCTCCACCATCCTGGCGCAAGCCATGTGGTCGGAAGGCCTGCGCAACGTGGTCGCGGGGGCGAGCGCTGTCGAGATCAAGCGCGGTCTCGAGCGGGGTCTCAAGCTCGCCGTCGAGCAGCTCAAAGCGATTGCGCGTCCCGTGCAGTCGACCCGCGAGCGCATGAACGTGGCCACCATCAGCGCGCACAACGACGCGAGCATCGGCGAGGTCGTGGCGAACGCCACCGAGCGCGTGGGCCCGGAAGGCGTCATCACGGTCGAGGAGGCCAAGGGCGTCGACACCGAGCTCGACGTCGTGGAGGGCATGCAGCTCGATCGCGGCTATCTGTCACCCTACTTCATCACCAAACCCGAGACGATGGAGTGCGTGCTCGAGTCGCCGTTCATCCTGCTCTACGACAAGCGCATCTCGAGCATGCAGGGCCTATTGCCCTTGCTCGAGCGCGTGGCGGGCGCCGGACGACCGCTTCTGATCATCGCGGAAGAGGTCGAAGGCGAAGCCCTGGCGACCCTGGTGGTCAACAAGATCCGCGGCACTTTGCCAGGCTGTGCGATCAAGGCCCCAGGCTTCGGTGATCGCAGAAAGCAGATGCTCGAAGACATCGCCATCCTAACCGGCGGTCGCGTGGTGTCCGAGGAGCTGGGGATCAAGCTCGAAAACGTGGGCGATGCCGACCTCGGAGGCGCGCAGCGCGTGGTGATCGATCGGGAGCACACCACGATCATCGGCGGCGCGGGCGACAAGCGCACGATCGGCGCGCGCGTCGACCAGCTGCGCACCGAGATCAAGCTCGTCAAGAGCGACTACGACCGCGAAAAGCTGGAGGAGCGCCTCGCCAAGCTGGCCGGGGGCGTGGCGGTGATCCGCGTGGGCGCGGGCTCCGAAGCCGAGATGAAGAGCCGAAAAGAAGCCTACGACGACGCGATCAGCGCGACCAAGGCTGCGGCCGCGGAGGGCATCGTGCCTGGCGGCGGGCTCGCCCTTCTGCGCTGCATCGACGTCATCGAGGAGGAAGCGCAGAAAGTCGAGGGCGACACGCGCACGGCACTGAAGATTCTCGCTCGCGCGCTCGAGGCGCCCGCTCGGCAGATTGCCGAGAACTCGGAGGTCGACGACGGCGTGGTCGTCGAACGCATGCGTGCAGGCGCGGGCGGCTACGGCTTCGACGCGGCCACGGGCGCCTACGTCGATCTCGTCGAAGCGGGCATCATCGATCCGACCAAGGTCGTGCGAACCGCACTCGAGAACGCGGTGTCAGTCGCGAGCACGCTGCTCCTCACAGAAGCCAC
>CAYNOM010000057.1:0-16854 GCA_964398415.1 uncultured Polyangiales bacterium
TTTCCGGAGGCAAGCGCGGGGTCATGGCCCTGGGCGCCCTCGGTATGGTGGCCGCCACCCAAGCCATCCTGTTCGCCATCACGGCCACCGACTGGATAAGCTGCATCTCCAGCTGAAGCTCTGGCTCAACGGTCACGGCAGCGAACACACGACGTTCGGATCCCCCCACGTGCGATAGCTACCGTCACACGGGTGCATCCAGAAGTACATGCGCAGGTCGCTCAGATTCGCGCGGCTGAAGTCGTTGGCTCCACACAGGATCTGCATGACGCCGTCTCCATCGATCCTGGCGCTCGTACCCCCTTGATACCAGCACGGCACATCGGACGTGGGGACTGCTTGCGTCGCGCGCGCGATGCGCGACGGTCGACTTCCCGCCACGATCGAGCCCGTAATCTGGTAGAAGTACACACGACTCCCTCCGGTGCCCGTTCGCGTCGGCAGGTAGAGAAAGATCCGCCCGCGATCGTCCGCGACGAAGGACAAGTTTTCGTCGCGTGTCGGCATCAAGGCGGTGCCGCGTGAGTTGCGAAGATGCGTGACGATGCCGTTGCGGTTGTAGGTGCAGGAGCTGACGCCGGCGTCGCAGGAGAAGTCGATGTCAGCGACTTGCTCGAGAACCATGCGCGCCGGCGTTTCGAGACTGCCGAGCAGCCTGTAGAACGTCACCTTGACACCCCCGGAGTCGCCCCCTGCGATGCCTGCGGCGAGAAGGTACTCTCCGCCCCTGAGCTGCGTGATGGCCAGGCCACCCCCACCTGTGCCGAGGCGACCCGCGGAGGCGGAGATCGACGGCACTGCCTTCGCGTAGCGGTTCGGAGAAATGATTGCCGGCGCCGCGACACCGGCGTACTCCCGCAACTTGGTGGTGTCCATCACGTGCAGCCGCTTGCTTTCGACCCAGAGGACGTACTTGCCAATCTGCGCAAGCGAGCTTGGATGTTCGACCGGGCGCTCGAAGATGTACTCGATCCACTTCTCCCCCCCGGAGCGGCGGCGCGCGAAGCTGATCGAGCCATTGCCACCAACTTCGTTGTAGGAGAGCGCGTAGTACCACGACCCTCCCACGTTGTTCGTCTGCACGAGCCCCTGAGGGTGGGCCGTGTTTCCGTGCGCACCCCCGTCGTCGTCGACGTAAGGCCCCCACATGTGCGAGGGGATGTGGAAAGGGTAGCGCGCGAAGTCACGCGCGAAGCTCAGGTAGTCGAGCTGTCCCATGAGGTCAGATGCGACTTGATTGCAGTCCACGCTTCCGCGCGGGCAGTCTGTGCGTGCTACGAGCCCGAACGCTTGCGCGCCGACGCGCGACGCGCGGACCTGCACACAGGCGACAGTAAGCACGAGCGCGAGCAACGCGCGGATGAGCCTTGGGCGCGCCGTCATCCTTGTCATGAGCAGCTCCATACAGGGGGTAGGGTTGAGGAATGGGGGGTAGATCGCGCGACCGCACGCGAGGCCGACAGCAGAATGGCCGTCGCTCAACGCTTCAGTCATGGGTGGTGACACGACCGAAGCTGCGAGACGACTGACTAGCACGCGGGCGAACGGCAGCTAACGCCATCACCCCCATTCGCCCGTTCGCGCAAGCGCGCGCTCACGGCCGCGTGGCGAGCCAGTACAGCGTGTTCGCGCGGCTGTTGCCATCGTCGAAGCTCTCGAGCTCCCCGATGTCGGCTGCAGCCTGGGGCGAGACGATGGCCCGCGCCATGTGCAAGAAGCCGGCGAAGCCCTCCGACTCCGTGGCCTTCGCGGCCGCTGCGAGGTCTGAAGCCGCATCCTCGATCCAGACCGGATCGAGGAGCAGCTCGGACACCGGCGTGAAGGGCAGAAGCTGGATGCCGAAGATGGCCGCGGGATCGGCGCTGAAGAACGTGCCGAAATCGACCTTGGTCGACCACAACACCCCGACCACGTGCCGATTGCGAAACGGCGCATCGTAGATCGGGCTGTCGTCTTTCACCTGATGGTAGGCCTGGGCGCCGTCGACCTCGATCGCGCGCAGCATGCGGCCGAGCCCCGCGAGCTGCGGCTCGTCGAGCGCGCTGCCGAGCAACTCGAGGGCGTAGTAGGCGTTCACCGCCTCGGACGTCGACTCCTGGTTGCGCCCGTCGGCGAACTCGAACAGACCCGACGCCCAGCTGTGGCCTTCCCACAGATCCATGTGACGCAGCACGGGAAAGCTCGGGTCCTTGGAGCTCGGATTGGCGATGTCGCGCGCAAGCCATAGGATCTTCGAACGATAGCGGCGTGCCCAAGCCTCGTCGCGCGCGAGCACGGCCGCCGCATACAGCAAGTAGCCGTAGTGGAAGTGGTGATCGTTGTAGTAGCCCTGGCCGAAGTCGGCTGCTGGGTTGAGGAGCCCTGCCCGCGACACCACGCCACCCCAGGTGGTGTCGTAGACGAGCTTCTGCTCGTTCGTGCCGTCGAGCCAGGCCGAAACGAGGGACTCGAGGCGGGCCCGAAAGGCCTCCGCGCGCGTCTCGTCGCCGAGCTCTTCGGCGATCAAGACGAGACGCGCGAGCTTGGCGAGGTGCTTCCCGCCAAAGTAAGGGTCGAGCGCCTGCGGCGTGTAGTCCTCGTCCTCGACGAGGGCCGACAGCACGGCCTCGCGGCTTTCGTCGGGCACAGGCCGCAACGCCGAAAAGCCCACCTGCACGAGCGGGTAGTCGATCGTGAGCTCTGCGCCGATCAAGGCGCGCATGCTGCCGCGCAAGCTGCGGCGCGAGAGCGTCGCCCACGTTGCGCCATCGAGCCGCGCCTCATGGTGAGGCAGCACGAACATGAGCAGCTTGTCTCGGGCGCTCTCCGGCTCGACGTCGAAGCGCAGGCCGAGCTCGCCCGTGCCCGACTTGATGCGCATCGAGAAGCTGCCACCCAGGGGGACGGCCTCGGCGTGCGCGTCGAGCAACGTGAGCTCGGCGTCGCTCTCGAGGCGCGCCACGCGCAGCACGCCGCTGAAGGCCGAGGCCGAGTAAAAGCGCGAGCTGTCGCTCACGAACACCGTGTCGAGCGACGTGTAAACCACCCAGCGCTGTCCATTGCTCAGGCTGAGCACGAAGCGCTTGCCGTTCACCACGCCGGGCGGCGCGATCCCGTCGACGGCCGTGATCGTTCCCGATCCGGGCGTGAGCTGGGCCGTCTGATTCTGATAGATGGCCGTGACGTAGGGCATGCCGCGCACGAGCGGTACGCGCATGCTGCCGACGGCATTCGTGTAACGAAGCTCGACGCCGAGCGCGTCGTAACGCGTGAGCGCATGGCCCTCGAAGTTGCCTGCGATGCCGATGCGAAGGTCGGTGACGTCCGCGGTCACCACGGAATTCTCGCTGACGCTCAGGGCGCCCTCGGCCACCGACACCCCCTGTGAGAGCGCCTTGATCTGGTACGGAAACACGTTGACGCGCTGCTCGCCGCTGCCGAGCACGAGGTTCATGAACCAGGCGTTCGTGGGCAGGGGCATGCTGAGCTCGCCCCACAGCGCGGTAGGTGCGAGCGGATGGCTCCTGGCGTCGAACGCGGGCGGTGTCGCGTCGAGCGGCGCGTCTGCATCGAGCTCGAAGTCGCCCGGGGCCTCGCCGCTGCTCCCACCGGAGCCGGAGCCGCTGCCGCCACCGCCACCCGTGGGGCCCACCCCAGAGGTGCCACCCGAGCTCTGTCCACCCGAGCCGCCCCCGGACGGGGGCCCGTCGTCCTCGCTGCAACCAGCCCCGGCGAGGCCCAGCCCGAGCAGCACAAGCAGCGTGGCGCGCACGTTCGTCATCGTCCCTCCGTCGCACACGATAACAACCTCGGAGCCACCACGCGAGGTCGCGTAAGGCCACCACGACTGCGCTCGCACAACAACCTCACGCAAACCACCGCAAACCACCCTTCACGCCTTGCGACACCCGCTCGACGGCGCGCACAGTGGAGTCTAGGGGGCCTGCACAAGCTCGTGTTCTCGGACGCTGCAGCGCAGTTTGGCGGGTCGTCGCGCTTTCGCATCCTCGGGGTTCTCGGCGAGGGCGGCATGGGCACCGTCTATGAGGCCGAAGACGTCGAGTCCGGCGAACGCGTCGCGCTCAAGACCCTGTCACGTGGCGACGCCACAGGGCTCTTACGCTTCAAGCGTGAGTTTCGCGCCGTGGCCGACATCCAGCACGACAATCTGTGTCGTCTCGGCGAGCTGCACGAGGCCGACGGCGTCTGGTTCATCAGCATGGAGCTCGTCCCCGGCACGGACCTGCTCACCTACGTTCGTGGCGGCGCCGACGAAGCAGAGAACCAAAACGCAGCCCCGTTTCACGAAGCTCGACTGCGCTCCGCCTTCAGACAGCTGGCGTCGGGCCTTTCTGCGATGCACGCGGCCGGTACGGTCCATCGTGACATCAAGCCTTCGAATGTCAGGGTCACCCCGCAGGGTCGGGTGGTGATCCTCGACTTTGGCCTCGTGGTCGATCGTACGGCCGGTCGCACATCCACCGCGGACCACATCGTGGGAACCGCGGTCTACATGGCGCCCGAGCAGGCGACGGCGTCCCAAGTCGGCCCTGCTGCCGACTGGTACGCCTTTGGCGTCGTGCTCTACGAAGCGCTGACGGGGCGCGTGCCTTTCGATGGCGGTAGCCTGCAGATCTTGATGGACAAGCTGCGTCTCGTGCCGCCGCCAGCGCACACGCACTTCAGCGGCGTCCCGCGAGACCTCGACGAGCTGTGCACGGAGCTCTTGAGCCTGGAGCCAGAGCAGCGCCCCTCTGGTGCCGACATTCTGATCCGGCTCGGTGCGCCGCCCACGCGAACCAGCGCTCCACCGTCACGCACCCAGTCCCTGCAGGACGATGGCATCCCCTTCACCGGCCGGGCGGCGGAGTTGCGAGCGCTTCGCCAGGCCCTCGAGCGCGTTCGAGTTGGAAGCGCAGTCACCGTTTCGGTGGAAGGCCTGTCCGGCATCGGCAAGAGCGCCCTCGTCTCGCACTTCATCGGACAGGTCATCGCCGAAGATCCGACGGCCTTGGTCCTGCGAGGTCGCTGCTACGAGCGGGAAACTGCCCGCTTCAAGGGCATCGACGGTGTGGTCGACGCCCTCGCGACAGCGCTCAGCCAACTCTCGAAGGCCGAGCGCCAGGAGCTCGTCCCGCGCAACGCAGCGCTGCTCACGCAGATGTTTCCCGTGCTCGGGCGTATCGACGTGATCGCCAGGGCACCGCGGCCCGTGCTTCGGCCGCGGGACCAGGTCGAGGAGCGGCGTTGGATGTTCGCGAGCCTCCGCGAGCTCCTCGGCAAGCTCGGCGATCGCAGCCTGCTCGTGCTCGTCATCGACGACATGCACTGGGCCGATGGCGACTCGCTGGAGTTGTTGCGGGTGCTCCTCGACCCTGCCTACGATTTGCCACCCCGCATGCTCCTCCTCGTGACGGCCTGGGCTCCTTGGCAGCGAGGCGCTGCGACGGATGCGACCACGGAGCCGTGGCCCGCGCCCACGACGGCGCTCGACCTCTCGCCGCTCACCGACGAGGAGTCGCAAGAGCTCGCGAGCATTCTACTCGCCAAACAGGACCACTATCGCCTCGACCCGACCCAGATCGCGCGCGAGGCGGGAGGGCATCCGCTGTTCGTCGCCGAGCTCGCGCGCAGCAAGGTCGAGTGGCGGAGCGATGCAGAGCGTCCGCTGACGCTCGAAGACGCGATCTGGGCACGCGCCACGAGATTGCCCGACGCGGCCCTGCGTCTGCTCAAGGTCCTCGCCATCGCGTCCTCCCCATTGCCGTCCCATCTCCTCGCGCTCGCGGCAGGGCTGTCCCCCTCCGAGCAGGAGCGACACATGGGGCTCCTGCGCATCTCGGCCTTCGCGCGGGGAGTCGCCGGATCCGGCGTGCGTCGCTACGAGCGCTATCACGAACGGATTCGGGCGGCGGTCCTCGCACGGCTCGAACGTGCTGAATTCTTGGAGTTACATGCATCGTTGGCGCCCTTGCTCGAGCAGGAGCCGGGAGTCGACCCGGAGCAAGTCGCGCAGCACTATCTCGACGCCGGCAATCGCGAGAAAGCCGCCGAGCTCTTCGATCTGGCCGCGCGCCGCGCAGAGGAGGGCTTCGCGTTCGAACGCTGTGCGCTTCTGCTGCGGCTGCGACTCGGGCTCAGCACGCTGAGCGAAAGCCAGCGCAGCGAGACCTTCCGCCGCATGGGGGCGGCGCTCGCCCAGGCCGGGCAGGCATTTGCGGCTGCCGAGGCCTACGAACAGGCTTGCGAGGGAGCATCGGGCATCGCGCGCGTCAACCTGCACTACCTCGCCGCCACCCATCTCTTGCGCAGCGGACACATCGCGGAGGGCCTCGAGCAGCTCGAAGCCGTGCTCGTCAGCGTCGGGCTCACGGTGCCCAAGACCCGCGCCAGGGCGATTGCCCTCTTCCTGTGGGAGCGCATGCGCTTGCGCGTCATCGGTTACGAGCCGAGGCTCAGGGACGCCTCCCTCATCACGCCGCAGGAGCTGGCGCGCGCCGACGCCCTGTTCTCCGTGGCGCAAGGCTTGGGGTGGGTCGATGGGATCCGCGCTGCCCCACTCGTGTCACAGGCCCTGCGCGCGGCCCTGGCGGCTGGCGAGCGCGATCGGGTGGTGAAGGCGCTCTCCGCCGAGGCCGTCATGATGAGCATGCCCGGACGCTTGGGGACGACCCTGACCCGTCTGAGAGGGCTGATGAGCAAGCATGTCGCGCAGGTGGAGAGCGCTCAGGTGCGCGGTCTCGTCACCGTCGCCGAGGCATCCATCTCCTACAACCTGGGCGACTTCCAACGCTGTTATGAGACGGCGACGCGCGCGCTTTCGCTGGTCGACGTGCCGGGCATCGATGCGCAGTGGGAGCGGTCGTGCGCGCGCAGCTAAAGACAGTTAAGTAAGCTTTTACTCGGTAAGCTCGCGGTGGTGCGCGCGGAAGCGGACGAGGCCATGCAGGACGCCGAAGCCCGCCGCGATCGCTGGCTCGCGAGCCTTTTGCGCATGACGATCGTCGGCTACGCCCAGTTGGCATTCGTCACGGATGCGAGCGAGCTGCCGGCCATTCGCGCTTCGATCGAGCAAGGCTACGCGCCGTGGCGCGATCGGGATCCCGGGCTCATGCACGCAAACTGGGTGCTGCAGAGCATGGCGCTCGACCTGTGCGAAGGTCGGCCAGAGGCTGTGCTCGCGCGTCGGGCCCGAGAAGACAGCGCGCTTTGGCACTCGGGAGCGCTGCGCGTCGCGGTCGTCGGGGGCGGCATTCACGTCTACACCGCAGTGGCCCACCTGCTCGCGTTCGCGGCCGACGACGAGTCCAGGTCGCTCCGTGCAGCCACCAAAGCGGTGCACGCGCTCGGCTGCGTGACGCCCTTCGGCACCGCGTTCGGTGCGGTGCTCCGCAGTCAGATCGCCTTGGCGAGCGGACAGCGCGCCCGCGCCATCGAGCTCGCTCGGGTCGGCCTCGAGCACTTCCGGCAAATGGGGGCGGCTACGCAAGAGGCTGCGACGCAGCTGCTGCTCGCCCGCCTCGTCGGCGGTGAAGAGGGCAAGCTGTTGAGCAGCGCCGCAGCGCGGTACTTCGCGCGCGAGGGAATGCAGCGACCAGACTTCCTGGTCGCCACGACCGTCCCCTTCGCCGTCCACGAGCGCTTCGCGCCGCAGTCGTAGCCTCGTTCAGTTGCGGGGCCTGCGAACCTTGAGAATCAAGCCGCCGCGGCCAACGAGCTCGAGCTTCAGCGCGACAACCTGCAAGGCCTTGAGCGGTAGCTCCAAGGCAGCCACCGGCGTACCAAGGATGCGCTTCGCGAGCCCTCGAACATCTCGGTGCGGACGCTTGACCTGCTCGAGGATGGTATTTCGCAAGAGGGGGGTGGGGTAGTCGCTAACCTCGAAGCTGTCGGAGGAGAGCCCGATCGCTCGACACATCGCCGCGAGGCTCCTAGCGGAAAACGAGTACAAGTGACGGGGAGGATCGCAGTACCAGGTGGGCTGGACGGTGAGCATGCGTAGCGCTGCCCCCCACGAGTCGTGACGCTTGGCCGTTCGTGCGTACTGCCACAGGGTCCGCGGATAGAAGTAGTGCTCGGTGGCCGCGGCGTTGGGCGTCTTGACGACCAACGTGCCAGAAGGCTTGAGGGCTGCCACGAGGGTGGCGAGCATCGCGGTTGGGTCGACCGCGTGCTCGATCACGTTATCGGACAGGATGCAATCGAATCGGCCCACGGCGGCGTTCAGGTCGGTAACCCAGTGGGCGTCGTCGAGGCCATAAGTGTCACGAGCGAAGCTTACCGCTTGTGCGTCCAGCTCATTGAAGTGGGCGTCGAGCCCCAAGTCCCGCGCAGCTTTGAACGCGACGCCGGTCCCCGCTCCGTGATCCAGGAACGTACACCCCCGGCTGCTCGACTCTAGCCCGAATAGACGAGTGAGCTCTCGCCTGCGCGCAGCAACCTCGGAGGCAAGCCTCGATGGATCGGGCCTTCGATAGAGAAAGCCCTGATAGAAGGCTTCAAGCTCTTCCGATGTGGGCATGGGATGCGCGAAGACGGTCATGCACGAATCGCAGCGGTGAATGGTCGCCCCACCACGCCAGCGATGGAGCGCACGCGTCGCCCGAGCACCGCAGATGCCACAGCAATCGACGACGGTCCTCCATTCTTGCGCTTCACGTTTCACGCTTCACCCCACCCCGTCGGCCGCCCGCGGCCTCGCCCTACTCCTCCGCACGCACGGAGTAGCGCACGCCACTGCTTGGCGTCGCCTTGAAACCCGCCTTGGCCCGACGCGCGAGTCGGCGCAGCATGACACTGGCGTCCGCTTCGAGCTCCGGCGCCTCGGCAGCAGCCGTCCCTAACCAGCGGGACACCATCGAGGTCGTGACTTGCATCTCCCGCGCGAGCCCGACCTGCTTCTGTCCCAGGTGGTAGACCCAGACCCAGGTTGCCAGGACGCGCACACGCATGCCCACCCGAGATCGACCGCGTGTTTCTAGCTCCCACGGCTCGATCTGCCCGATCTCACAGGCCTCACGTACCACGTCGGCCGCGCTCACCTTGCCCACCAGCTCCGCGCGCCGCTTCGACACCTGTCCCGACCCCGACGCGAGCGAACCCTCCGCCTTCGAGACGTCGCGCAGGACACGGCGCACGAACGCTTCCTCACCCACGATCCCATCACTCACGCGGAAGGCGTCTCCGAGAGACTCGGTGACCCGGGCCTGAGCGCGACCGCGACCCGCGCCGCACAGGTCGAGCCGGCGCGGCTCCTTCTTGCCATGCTCCACGAAGGCGTCGAACGCGGTGCGTGCGCGCGCACCCCGACCGAACCTGTCGAGGACGTAGCCGATGTTCAGCCAATCCGGAGCTGGTGTCTGCCCGATGTACGCGCGATGGCTGGACCACTGGCTCGCCGAGGCTCGACGCACCACGCCCGCCCGAACCGGATTGTTGTGCACGTAGCGAACGAGCTCGCGTAGGTAGCCCTCTTCCTGCACCAGCACCATGCCGGGCCGCGTCGCAAACACGGGCCCCTTCGCCCCCGTGCCCGGGCGAAGCTTGCTGACAAAGCGCCCCAGCCCCGTGTGAACCGGCTTCACCAAGCGCTCCAGCGGCTGCTCGCCGCGGATGACCACGAGGTGCACGTGGTTCGACATCAGGCAGTACGAAAGGAGCTGCGCATCCGTCGCGGCGAGTGACGACTCGAGCAGCGCGAGATATTTCTCGCGGGCGCCATCCAGGTCGAGAAACATCTCGCCGCCCGGACAGCGCGAGATCACGTGAAACACGCCGCCGGGGACGTGCAATCGTGCCGTACGCGAGGTCACGAGCCGAACACTAGGCTCGCGATACGGAGGCGTCAACTCGTGAGCGCAACTTTAGAGGACCGTCGTCGACTTCGAGCGTTTGCCACCGAAGTCCAGATCTCGACTTCGAAGGTGTCGAGCGACCATTGGAACAGAAAGCAAAGGATGCAAAGGCGTAAGAGTCATACGGCTTTGGCGCGCAAGGGCTTGGCTTCTGCCTCCGTGTACGTGTCGCACACGCGCACGCGCGAGCTATGGCGCAGGTCAGCGGAGCGCTGATCGTGCGCTGCGAGCATGTTTCGAGCGATGTTTTCGTGCTGGTCCCACTCTGCACCGCAACTACACCGATGGCGAAGCTGGCCCGCGCGGTCCCGCTCGTCCGCGGCGCCACAGACGTGACAGGTGGTCGTGAGCCAGTCCTCCTCGATCCGCAGCAGGAGTCGGCCTTCGCGCTGTGCCGCGGACTCGATGTGCTCACGTAGCTCGCCACTCGCCGCCTTCATCTGCACCGCCCGGACGGCATCTTCGATCGATGCGATCTCCGAGCGCGGAGATCGGCTGCGGCGTTTCACGGCAGCCATGTCGAACCCGCGAACGATCACGGTCTCGTAGGCGGCGAGCTTGCTCGCGACGATGCGATAGTGCTCGCGTCGGTGAGCGCGTGCCCGACGATCGAGGTGGGTGGACCACTCGAACAAGTGACGCCATCGCTCGAGCCAGAACAAGAGACGGGCAAAGATGTCCTCGTCGCCCGCGAAGCGTCGGCTACGCCACTCGTTGATGAGCGTTTGCAGACGAAAGGGCGAGCGCCACTTTCGTACGTGTTGAGCGGCCTCACTCAGCCAATCGGGCAGATCTTCGCGGGACGAAAGCCAGCCCTCGAGCTTCACGATGATGCCTTCGTGCTCGCGTAGTCCTTCGCGTCGGTCCACGACGCTGAGCCAGTGTCTCGACGCGGTGGCCTCGAGCTCTTCGGCGCGCCGAAGGCGCGAGAGCGAGGATGGTGGAACCTCGATGGAACCCTCGTGGCCGTGGTCGTCGACCCAGTAGGCGACGCGTATCGCGCCGTCTGGAAGCCGTCGCCAGCACGAGTTGACCGCGACGACGCCGGACGCAGGCGCCGTGAGCGCGCGGGTGGGTTGGTCGACCTCAGTGCAAAAGACCGCATGCCAGCTGTCGTGAAGGCCGACACGCGTCACGAACACCTTGATGGAGGCTATTCGCGCCTCGAGCGGGATCTGCTCGGCTTGCAGCTCGATGGGAACCTCCACCCAAACGGGCTCGCGTCGCTCGGTGGTGCCGATGCGCAGGGAGAGCACGAGGCGGCGCGCCGCGCGAGCTTCCTTTGGGCCTGCGTGCGCGCCGTAGGTCGCGCGCGGAACGCTCTGCACACGCGGGAGAATGCCTAGCACGGTTTCGAGTCGCTCGATGTTCGCGAGCTCCCTGTCGGCGCGCCTGGATGCATGGGCGATGACTTGCTCGCGCCGCCACCCCCTCGCGATGAGCTCAGACCAGCTCAGCGTGTTGGGAGGCGCAAGGCGCGGGCTTTCGTGGCGCGGGGCAAGGCGCGCCCAGAGGTTTTGGCCGCCGAGCAAGTCCCCATAGCGAACGTCGTCGGCGCGGGTGAACGAGACGCCGATCGCGCCGCTTCCATTCCAGCGTCGAAAGCGCGGCAGCTTCGAGCCGCTGGTTGCGATCGACATGTCGCGGCGCTGGGCCACGATCGCGCGGCTCTGATAGGAGATGCCACTCGTCTGGTACGACTCGTAGTCACGCCGCTTCGCTTCATCTTCGATGTGCTCCGTGGGTGCAGCGAAACCAGCCTCGCGCAAGCGCCGATGGAGAGTCTTGGCGGAGACCCGCTTGCCGGCGCGCTCGTACTCGGCGACGATCTCGGCACGCATTCGGTCACGAGGGCTCATGCAGGTGGGATCGGTGTCGAGGAGCGCCGTGAGCTCCGCAGGCGAGAGCTTTTCGCCTCGTGCTTTCGCTTCGGCGCGCAACTCGCGCGCACGCTCCCTGCGCCGCCGTGCTTCAGGGGTACTGGTGGCGTCGAGCTCCGCCTGACGCTGTTTTTGCCAGAGGTCGCGCTCGAGCTCGTCGGCCTCCCTGTGCAGCGCGCGCGCCTCGTCTCCCTTCGGGAGCTTTCCGGCACGCTCCCGCAGGTTGTGCAGCTGCTCCAGTTGATCGAGATAGCCGCCGCGCTCCGCCCAGTAGCGCTCCACCTCGGCGCGGCGCCAGCGCTCGATCGCGATGCCCTGGTTGTAGTATTCGTGCGCGGCACGCATTTCCCGACGGACGAGCTCGAGGCCCGACCTGGGTGAAAGCGCTGCGACACGGAAGGAGCGAATGGGCACAAGATCTCCGGCTCACACTGTCATCCATCCTTGATGTGCTCCGCGCCGAGGCCCTTTTTGCTGCTTCCGTCACGGTTTCATCTCGAAGTGTGAGGTCGGCGAGCGCGCACTGCGGCTCAGCGCCTGAGCTGGTCGAGTAGCACGACGAAATCCGCGGGTGGCTCGTCGACGAAGCAGAGCTCGCGTTCGGTGCGCGGGTGCACGAAGCCTAGCTCGCGCGCGTGCAGCATGGGGCGTGGCGCGTCGATGCGTCGCCCTTCGAAATCGCGGATGTACACGCGCTCGCCGAGCAGCGGATGGCCCGCCTCGCTGAGATGAATGCGTATCTGATGCTGACGCCCCGTCTCGAGCGCACACTCGACGAGCGTCGCGAAAGCGAGGGACTCGAGCGCGCGCACGTGGGTGATCGCCCGCCGCGCATCCTCGGGAGGCTTGCCGCGGGGAGCACGAAAATGCCCGTAGGAGCCACGCAGCCCATCACCTCGATCGCGAAGCAGGATCGTGTCGAAGCAGCGTTCTTGCGAGAAGCGCCCATGCACGAGCGCCACGTAGCGCCGGTGCACCGTGTGGGCCCGGAACTGCTGCTGCAAGCTGCGCTTGGCCGCGAGGTTGCGCGTGAACAGCAAAAGCCCGCTGGTGTCGACGTCGATGCGGTGCACGATGCCGAGCTCGGCCTCGAAGCGGCCCTTGCCGCCGCGCCTGAGGGCGGCGCGCGTGATGTCGACGAGCGTGTCCCGATCGCCCTCGTCATAGGGCACGCTGAGCAACCCCGCGGGCTTTCGCACCACCACCACGTCGTTGTCGACGTACACGAGGGCCTCGGGCGCGAGCACGCCCCGCTGGAGCTTGCGTGCGTTCGGCATGACGCACACCACGGCACCGGGGAGAAGCTGCTGCTCGGGATCGAGCGCGCGCACGCCGTCTACCTCGACACGCCCCGTGCGGCACAGCTCGCGGGCTCGGTTCCAGGAGCAGTCGGGCACAGCTTCACGCACGATGCGGCCCAGGGTCAGCCCCGGTCGGTCGACAGTTTGACGATGCTCGGACACGCCGCGAGGGTGCGGTGAACAGGGCCCGCGCGCAAGCGTGTCTCACGGGCCCGCAATCGCACTTGCCTGCGCTGACCGTAAGCGAGCAGACGATCGACGCAGCCTGTGGGCTGCCCCCGTAGACAGGTGGGGCCCCCCGCCAGCTACGATCCAAGACAGCGCGGGGTCCTTCGCCTCGCCACGAGGAACGCTGTGAAGATTCGACGCGCACCACCGCGGGTGGACCTCCGCGATTTGCCTCTCGACCCGCGAGACCAGGAGCTTCTGGCCAAGGTGCGCGGGGAGACCTCGATCGCCGATTTGGTCGCGGGCACGGCCTGGGATGCGACCGACAGCGCCCGGCGTATCCATCGTCTGATGCAGCTCGGTCTAGTAGAGCGCGTGCAGCGTCCGATGCCCGAGTCGGGGGTCGTGCCGCGGGCCAGCGTTCCGGATCCAGACGACGCGATCACCCTCAAGCCCACCAAACCTCTGCCCATCGACAAGATGTTCGAGGAGACGGCCACGCGCCCTGTCGAGATCCGGACCCCGCGCGGGGCGATCACGCTAGATGCCGCCATCGCCCACGACCGCGGTGTGTTCAGCCGCGCGACGCTGATCGACGAGGACCCCACGGCGCGTCTCGAGGACGAGGACACGCCCTACGCAGGGACGCGTCGCGCACGTTGAGCCGCGTGCTACGCCCTCGCCCGTGACGGAAGAAGATGGCGAAAAGCCACGCGTGGCGTGGGTGACCGTGGGCCCCGAGCACGCGGGACAGCGGGTGGACAACTTCCTGCGCACCCAGCTGAAGGGCGCGCCGAAGAGCTTGATCTACCGCATCCTGCGCAAGGGCGAGGTACGCGTGAACAAGGGGCGCGTGAAGCCCGAGACCCGCCTGTGCGAAGGCGACGTGGTGCGCGTGCCCCCGCTACGCCTGAGCGAGGATGTGCCGGTGCGCGTGGGCGGCGCGCTCGAAGAGCGCCTGCGCACGGCGTTGGTGTACGAAGACGACAACCTGCTCGTGCTCGATAAGCCCCCAGGCCTCGCCGTGCACGCGGGCAGCGGCGTCAAGATCGGCGTCATCGAGGCCCTGCGCGTGCTCTACCCCGAGCTGCCGGGGCTCGAGCTCGCGCACCGACTCGATCGCGAGACCTCGGGGATCCTCGTGCTGGCGAAGGATCGGCCGACCTTACTGTTTCTGCACGAGCTAATGCGCGGCGACGCGGCCAAGAAGCGCTACGTGGCGTTGGTGCACGGCGCGTTTCCGAGCAAGTGTGAGAGCGTCGATGCGCCACTAGCGAAGAACACCCTGCGCGGCGGCGAGCGCATGGTGCGCGTCGACGAGCAAGGCAAGCCCGCCCTCACACGCTTTCGTGTTCTCGAGCGCCTGCGCGACGCGACGCTGATCGAGGCCACGTTGGTGACCGGGCGCACGCACCAGATCCGCGTGCACGCCGCGCACGTGGGTCATCCGATCGTGGGCGACGACAAGTATGGCGATGCCGAGCGCGACCGAGTCCTCGGCGCTGTACCGCGCCTGTGCCTGCACGCCGCGCGACTCGACTTGCCACGCTCAGGTCAGAAGACACTGCGCCTCGAAGCCCCGATGCCGGCGGATCTCGAAGCGCTCGTCGATCGACTCCGCGCTTGAGGGGCGACTGTTCTTTCGTCGTCGAGTGAGCCGCTCACGCACGGCGCGTGCGTTGTTCACGTACCCGATACACTGAGAACGAATCGTTGACGCAAGCGTCTCCGAACGGAGATGAAGCTTCATTGCGTTTCCAAGTTTCGTTGCCGACCTCCAACGATGAAGGGTTCTCTCCACTGCGGACAGCCAAGGGCAGATCACCTTCCATCAACACAAGCGCGTGGAGCGACCATGGACGAGAGACAAGACGCCGGCTCGGCACCTCGGAGAACCCTGTGCACGCGGATCATGGTCGCCGCACTCCTGGCCCTCACGGGCGCTTGCGCGGAGATGGCTGGAGAAGGGATGGCCGACCAGGGCGTCGACCTAGCCGTGGCGACGGGCGTGCTGCAAGTACGCATCGCCGAGGACGCGGACGGCGGCACGTATCATTATGGATTGCTCACGCCAGACGCCCGCTACGTTCCACTCGACTTCGAGATCAACCCTGGCCTGCGCGCCGGCTCTGAGCTCGAGCTTTGGGGTACGTGGGAGGGCGATTCGCTCAAGGTCAGCACTTGGGAAGCTCAGCCGCTTCCGAAGCGGCTCGACGGGCCCATGACGCGGCCGGCCAAGAACTACCGCGTCGCGGTGTTGATCGCGGGCACCACCAGCATGACGAACGCGCAAGCCGAGGACGAGATGAGGCAGACCAATCGCTTCTTCACGGAGGTCAGCGCGGGTCGCGACACCTTGACCACCGCGAAGGTCTGGCGATTTCCGAGTTTGGGCGACTGTCCGAAGAATGACAACGCCCTCATCAAGAAGGTCTCCGACGCCTTCCAGGCCGCCGAAGGGGGTCTCTCCAACTACGACCACATCGCCGTGGTCGTGACCAAGGCCTGCCTCGGCTGGAGCGGCGGCTCCGCGGACATGGGGTACATCCGGAACGATGGCTCGATGCAGTTCGGATGGAGCTCCATCTATTCGGACGACTCGTTCAATGCCTGGTGGCTCGGCCATGAGCTCGGACACAGCCTGAGCCTCGACCATGCTCGCTCTGCCACCTGCAGCGGTGCCCTCTACCGGCCCGCGTTCACCAACTGCAAGATGGACGAGTACGGGGACTACAACGACCCCATGGGCGAAGGCAATCTGCCCTACTTCAACGTGCCAACGCAGCGCCACATGGGCTGGATTCCCGCCGCGCAGGTGGTCACCGCAGGAGGCTCGGGCACGTTCAACCTCGTGTCGGCGGATGCGAAGCAGCGCTGCGGCATTCAGGGTCTGCGCATCAACGTCCCCAACGAGTCTGGCAAGTACTTCTACGTGGAATATCGTAAGGCGCGCTCAGACAGCCTCTACGCCGGCACCGGCATAAAGCCGGGGACCGCACGGGGGGACGCCGTGCTCGTCACGTGGGCGCAACACGGCGCGAGCGACTGGACCAACACCGTGCGCATCGAGCTCGGAAGCTCGGTGTATCAGGGTGCTCTCGCGGGCCAGCGCTACCAGCTCGGCCAAGGCGTGGCCGTTCAGGTTCGCTCCATGGGAACACAGATGGCCCAGGTCGCGGTCGAGGCGCCCGGCAGCGGCGCTCATCGTGACGATTCCGGAAGCGCGCTTCCGCGGCAGAGCGACGGCAGCTTCGGATCGACCGCCTGCGGTGGCGCAGGCCCGACCCCTGAGCCGCCTCCCCCAACGCCCAACACTGGCGGGATCACCCTTCCCAAGACGACCGTGGCCGTAGGCGAGCCTATCGTAGTCAGGTACAGGCGGCTCCCGGAGGGAAACCGCCACTGGATCGGCCTGTTCAAAGCAGGAGCAGCCGACCGTGCCTACCAGGACTTCTTCTACCTGACCGACGAGAGTGGGAAAGTGCGTTTCAGTGGGCTGCCTGCAGGAGATTACGAGGCGCGCCTGTATTACAGCAACACCTACAACCGCGAAATGAGCCTCGCCTTCAAGGTCAAATAGCAGGCTTACGGTCGCGTTCGACACACGGCACTAGTATCTCGGCGCAGCCCTCCGGATCTCGGAGCCGAGTCTCCGAAAGTCGGAGGTGCCAA
>CAYNOM010000058.1:0-16798 GCA_964398415.1 uncultured Polyangiales bacterium
CGCCTGGTCGGCAATGGCGCGCGTGATGGCCTGGCGAATCCACCACGTGGCGTACGTGGAGAACTTGTAGCCGCGACGGTACTCGAACTTGTCGACGGCCTTCATCAGACCGATGTTGCCCTCCTGGATCAGATCCAGGAACTGTAGGCCGCGATTGGTGTACTTCTTGGCGATGGACACGACGAGGCGCAGGTTGGCCTCGACGAGCTCGGCCTTCGCGCGCTCGGCAGAACGCTCACCTTCGTGCAGCTCGCTGTAGGTGGCGCGCAGCTTCTCGACCGACTGCCCCATCTCTTCTTCGACGCGCAGGATGTCGGCACGCGCCTCTTCGACGCGCTGATAGGCCATGACCAAGCCGTCGATGGCCACGCCGTGCTTCTTCTCGAGCTTCTTCTCGAGCGCAGGCTGGGCCTCGATCTCCTGGATCCACTTGGGCATCTGGGCGACGGGAATGCCCCCCACCCGGTCCTGCGCGTCGCGAATCAGCGCTTCGGCTTCGTCGACACGGCGGACGTAGCTCTTCAGCTTGCCGACGATGGCATCGACCTGCTTCTTGGCGAAGCGCACGTCGCGCAGGGTCTCGAGCAGCTCGAGGCGATGCTTGTCGAGCTGGCCGTGGATGCCCTTCTTCTGCTTGTCGGTGAGCTTCTTGCCTTCGAGCTCCTCGCGCAGCTTCGAGCACTGGCCGTCGATCTTTCGGACCTTGTCGAGCTGGCGAAGGACACGCTTCGTGGCCTCCTCCTCGTCGAACTCCTGGCCCTCTTCGACATCGCCGTCCTTGACGACGTCTTTGACGCGGATCTTGCCCTTCTTGAGCTTCTCGCCGATCTCGAGAATCTCTTCGAGGCCGACCTTCGAGCGCAGGATGACCTCGAAGACCTTGATCTCGCCGTCCTCGATGCGCTTGGCGATCTCGACCTCGCCCTCGCGCGTGAGCAACGAGACCGAGCCCATCTTGCGTAGGTACATGCGCACCGGGTCGTTGGACTTCCCGGAATAGCTGTCGTCGGTCGATCGTTCGTTCATCGGAGGCGGTGCGATGGACGACACCTTGTCCGAGTCGACGGGAGGCCTGTCGGTCAGGGTCGTGGCGCGGCGGAAGGCCTTGGCCTTGCGCTCCTCCGATGCGGCGGAGCGCCGACCGGGTCGTGGTGCCGCGGCCACCGCTGGCGCAGGCGGCGCGTCGCTCTCGACCACCGAGATGTCTTCGTCCGCGAGCGCGCTCATCAGCGCGTCGAGGTCGTCGGCAGACGCCATGTCATCGGCGAGCGAGTCGTTGACGTCGTCGTACGTGACGAAGCCCTTGTCCTTGCCCTTCTCGATGAGCTGCTGCACTTCGGGCCGGTCCTTGATTTTCACGCGCTTCTTCGCGCGCGGCGGAGGCGTGTCACTGTCGGCCTCCATCTCGGCCTCGGGAAAATCGCTGTCGAACTCGTCGTCGCGATCCTCCTCCTCCCCCTCGTCGACAGCCTTGGCTCGACCGCGCGCCTTCGCTGGGGGGGCCTTCGATGCCCCCTTGGCGTTGGCTTTCGCGGGTGGAACGCTCTTTTTCGCGGGAGGCCGCGTCGTGGACCTCTTCGTCGCTGAAGACGCAGACGCTTTAGCGGCAGGTTTCCCCTTTGCTGCCGCCTTCGTCTTCCCCCTGCGTCCGGTGCGCTCCGCTTCCTTATCCGCCATGCTCACCTCTCGGCAACCGCTCGCTCAAGCTTTGGCCAGCTCGTCCCTACGTCGTGTCAAATCTCGTGCGCGCTCGGCATCTCCGCTCCGCAGCGCAGCCTGAATCTCCCGCTTGAGCTGCGCGCGCTCGTGCTCGCGCAGCTTCTCCCTCAACCGTGGAATCCCGTCCCTCAGCACCGCCCGAGCTAACTCCGGCGCCGGCTCGGAAACGCGCGACAAGCGTTCCGCGAGCCATGAAAGCGCGGGATTGCCCGAGTTCGCTTCAAGCAAGGCCGGCGCATCGACCCCCCCTTGCTGCTCGACCATCCGCGCCGTAATCCGAAACCTGGCGCGAAGATCGGAATCCGTCAAAAGCGCGTCCAATTCTTGGGCTTCGGGAGTGCCGAACAAATCGGGCGAGTCGAGCAGCACGGCGAACACCTGGCACTCGAGGGACGGCAGGTCTGACGGCTTGCGCGGCCTCACCTCGGGGGCGCGCGCAGGCTGGGTAGACTCGGGCGCCGCACGCGAGACCGCGCTCGACCCACCCGCAAAAGGCCCCCGACGCAGCGCGAGGACGCCCCGCCGAAGCTCGGCCCGCACGCTCGCGAGGTCTCGCACGTTGAACTTGCGCGCGACCGCCTCGACGTACAGGCCTCGCTCCACAGGGCTCTGAATTCGCTGCAAAATTGGGCCAAGCGACTGGATCGCGGAGGCGCGCGATGCGGCGTCCTGGGCACCCGCGGCGGCCTCGTCGATCAGGTGCTCGACCATCGGGCGCGCATGCTCGACGAGCGCCCGAAACGCGTCGACACCCTGCTCGCGCAGGAACGCGTCGGGATCTTGGCCCTGTGGGAGCGTAACCACACGTCCCTTCAATCCCGCACTTTCGAGCAGGTCGAAGGCCGCGGCGGTGGCCTTGCGTCCCGCGCCGTCTCCATCGAACACGACGATGACCTCTTCGACGAAGCGGCGGATCAAACGCGCCTGTTCCAAAGTGAAGGCGGTGCCGAGCGGGGCTATCACATTCTCGAAGCCGGCCTGGTGAATCGCCACCAAATCGAAGTTACCCTCACAGAGCAGCGCGCAGTTGTCCTTGCGCAAGGCGACCCGCGCTTCGTGCAGCCCGAACAACGCCTGGCCCTTCTTGTAGAGCGTGCTCTCGGGCGAGTTGATGTACTTGGCCGGCGGAGGATCCTCGTGGGGCTCGCCCGCCGGAGGATCGAGAGCACGCCCGCTGAACGCGATCACGCGGCCGTGGGCGTCGGCCACGGGAAACATGAGCCGATGCCGGAAGCGGTCGTAGTAGCCCGGGCCCTTCTGGCGGCGCGCGATGAGGCCCATTTCCTCGGCATCGCGCAGAGACACACCCCGCCGCTCGAGATGCTGCGCGAGGGCATCCCAGGCGCGCGGCGCGTAGCCGAGGCGAAAGCGCTGGGCCACCTCGGGGCGCACGCCTCGGGCCGCCACCGCCTTTCGGGCGATGCCCCCGTGGGCGTGCGTCGCGAGCTGCTCGACGAAGAAATCGACCGCGACCCCCATCACCTCCGCCAGGGCCTCACGGCGCTTTCGCGCTCGCTGCATGGCGATTTGCTCCGGATCGTCGCTGCGAGGCAGCTCGATGCCGGCCCGTTCGGCGAGCTTTTCGAGCGCCTCGATGAAGCTCAGCCCCTCGACGTGACCCAAAAACTTGATGGCATCGCCCGACGCGCGACAGCCGAAGCAGTAGTAGAAGTCGCGGCCGCGGGCCACGCCGAAGGAGGGCGACTTCTCCGAGTGAAACGGGCACAGCCCGACGAAGCGCGCCCCCTGCCGTCGCAGGGGGACGTACTCGGAGATGAGCGCGACCAGGTCGACGCTGTCTCGGATTTCGGCGATTTTGTCCGGCGCGATCATTCAGGCACGACCAATTCGGTGTAAAGAGCGAGGGTTGCCTGGTCAAGGCCAAGTGCACCGCCCATCACGACGGGCGACACCTTTGATGGGCCCTGTGGCCGCCCCCGGATACACTGCCGCCGTGTCGCGCGGCGGTATCCTCCGAGAAGTCCTGGGCGTCTATGCGCTGCTCGCGCTGGTCACGTGGGGCGTCACCCACGTGCCGAGCAGCATGATGCGCGAGTACGGCCACGTGGTGCTCGCGGCGTCCTTTCTGTACGCGGCGCTGACCATGGCGCGACGCGAGCCGGCCGGCGCACGCCGCTTCGGCATCGACCTGAGCGGCATGCTCGAGGCGTCCGACGACGAGCAGCCAGGCATCTCGGGGTTGCTTGCGACGCTGCGCACGGCCCTGCCCGAGCTGGTTCGCGAGTTTTTCGTGGCGCTCGGCTTTGCCCTGCTGATCTTCCCGATCTTCGCCCTGGGCTTTCGGCTCTTTCACGGCGTCACGCAGCCCTTCACGTTTCAGCCCCCGCGCGAGCCCCTCGACTTCGTGCTCGGGCAGCTCTTGGTCGTCGCCTTGCCGGAGGAAGCGTTGTTTCGGGGCTACGTGCAAACGCGGCTCACGGACGCCTTCCCGCGACGCGTGCGACTGTTGGGCGCCGCGGTGAGCCCCGTCGCGCTCGTGCTGCAGTCTGTGCTGTTTGCGCTCCTGCACTTCGTGGTCGCCTTCGACCCATCGCGCCTGGCCGTGTTTTTCCCGGGCCTCGCCTTTGGCTACCTGCGCGCGTTGCGCGGGGGCATCGGGGCTGCCATTTGGTTTCACGCCATGAGCAATCTGCTGTCGGAGCTGCTCACCCGAGGTTACCTGTGAAGTCTGCTGCCCTGTTCGACGTGGACAAAACGCTCGTTTCCGTGAACACCGCACGACTGTACGTGAAGTGGCGCATGGGGCGGCGCGAGCTCGGCGTCCTCGAATATCTGAAGATGAGCCGTGCGCTTTTCTCCTACGCCATCGGCACCCTCGATCCGGAAGATGCGGCGAGCCGGGGCTTTCGTGCCATCGTCGGCCACAGCGAGAGCAAGATGCGTCGCGAGTGCCTGACTTGGTATGCCAAGGTCGTGCGCCCCCACATCACCCGACGGGGCCGCGAAGAGGTCGAGCGCATGCGAAAGAGCGGCCGCACGCTGGCCCTTCTGAGCGCATCCACGCCCTACCTCACCGAGCCCTTGGCGGAAGACCTCGGTATCGATCACGTGCTCTGCACCCGGCTCGAGGTCGTGGACGACAAGTTCACGGGCGGTTGGGAGCCGCCCCTGTGCTACGGGCGCGGCAAGCTCGATCGGGCTCGCGCCTGGGCAGAGGCCCACGGCGTCGACCTTGCGCAAAGCACGTTCTACAGCGACAGCATCAGCGACCTACCCGTGCTCGAAGCGGTAGGCTCGCCCCGAGTGATCAACCCAGACCCGCGCCTGAGGCTCGTCGCCCTGCGCCGGGGCTATCCCGTGGAGGTTTGGAAGTGAGCGAGTCCCTTTTGCCGATCCATGTGTCGCGCATCGTCAGCATGGCGCTCGAGGAAGACCTCGGACGCGGCGACATCACCACCGACGCGTGCGTCCCGCGTAGCGCGAAGGGGCGCTGTGTGTTCCGGGCGCGAACGCCCATCGTGGTCGCCGGCATGGCGGTGATCCCCGAGGTGTTCCGGCAAATCGATGCGGCAGTGCACGTGTCGGGGTTGCTCGCGGACGCAAGCCGCGTGGGCAAGGGCGGCGTGCTCGCGCGTGTCGAGGGGCCGGCCGGGTCGATCTTGAAGGGCGAGCGCGTGGCCCTGAACTTTCTGCAGCGTCTATGCGGAACGGCCACCATGACCCGACGCTTCGTCGACGCGCTGCCTGCGGGCTCGACGACGCGCATCGTCGACACGCGCAAGACCACCCCGGGCCTTCGGGCCCTCGAGCGCCACGCCGTACGCGCAGGCGGTGGCATCAACCACCGCGAAGACCTCGGCTCGGCGATCTTGATCAAGGACAACCACATCGCGGCGGCCGGAGGCATCACGAAGGCCATCGCGGCATGCCGCGTACACGCCCCGCACACGAGCCGCATCGAGTGCGAGGTCGATTCGCTCGAACAACTCGAGGAGGCGCTCAGCGCGGGCGCCGACATCGTGCTGCTCGACAACTTCGACGACGCGATGACCGAGAAGGCGGTGGCGATCAATCGCGGGCGAGCGCTGCTCGAAGCGTCGGGCGGCATCACCTTCGAACGCGTCACGCAGCTTGCCACCCTCGGCGTCGACGTGATCAGCGTCGGGGCCCTGACGCACTCGGCGCCTGCGGCCGACATCGGCCTCGACTGGGAAGACTGAGCCATGCACGACCTCGGCGATCTCTCTGAAGCGAACGTCCACGCCGCGCTCGACACCCAACGCTACGGGCGCTCGCTCAGCCTGCTGTCGAGCACGGCGTCCACCAACGACGACGCACGGAAGGCCGCCGCCGCGGGGGCTGCCGATGGACACGTGATCGTGGCCGACAGCCAGACGCACGGCAGGGGCTCTCGCGGCAAGCAATGGGACTCCCCCGCGGGTGAGGACCTGTACCTGTCCGTCGTGGCGCGCGTTTTGGTGCCCCTCGCGAGCCTGCCGCCCCTGACCTTGGCCGTCGGGCTCGCCGTGGCCGACGCCGTCGACGAGCTGCTCGGGAGCGCCGTCGCACGCGTGAAGTGGCCCAACGACGTGTGGATCGATCGCAAGAAGGTGGCGGGCATCCTGGTCGAGGCGAGCTCCACCGGACAAGTCACCGATCCGGTCGTGATCGGCATCGGGCTCAACGTGAACCGACGCGCGTTTCCGGAGGGCCTCGAGACCGCGCCCACCTCGCTCGCGCTGCATGGCGGCCAGCGCTTCGATCGCTCTCGGGTGCTCGCGTTGCTCCTGCGTGCGCTCGAGCGGCGCGTCGACAGCTTCGTGAGCCACGGGGTCGACCCCATCGTGCACGCGCTCGACCAGCGGCTCGCGCTGCGCGGGGAGCTCGTCCAGGGTGAGGGCATCGTCGGCCGCGTGGAGGGGGTGGCCGCGAGTGGAGCATTGTGCCTCGCGACCGATCAAGGCCGACGCGAGGTGTTCTCGGGCAGCCTGCGGCCCGTCGACCCGGTTCAGTAACGCCACGCCCCAACGCGGGTGCGTCGTCGAGGTCGAGATCAGGGGCCAGAAGCTCGTGCCGATCGTTTGCTCGAGCGTGCTGTCGAACAATCGCAAGTAGGCGTCATTGACGAACAGCCGCGTGCCGTCGGGCAGCCAGCGCACGACGAGCTCCGTCATGTCCTGAATCACAGCCAGGGCGGGCAGGACTTCGCGCTGACGCAGCGCCTGCACCTCAGACTCCAGGGCCGACACGTGCGCCTCGAGCTCTTCCTTGGTTCTCTGGGTCATGGGAATCGTCCCGGTGTGTCGGCCTCGCTCGCGCCCGAGTATGCGTCTCACCTCCGTGCGATGTTGGCGCAGCGTGACACAGGCTGCTCGGCGATCTGAGGCCTCGGGGTGAGCCCCCACGCTGCCGTCATCACAAAGCGTGAGCGCGCGTGCGTCACAACCCGACCGGGCCGCTTCAAGCCGTCGTCCGCGAGAGACGAGGTGGTCATGGCTCTGCAAAAGTGGCTGGGTGCGCTGGTTTTTCTGTCCTGCTTGAGTGCTTGTGATCTGGACGAAATCGCCCCCGAGATCGACTGCATCCACGTCTTTGGCCCGGGCACGCCGCAGGGACGTTCCGGCGCGAGCGGTGTCGTTGTGTTGGAAGTCGCGGGCTGCGACGAACGCGCTTGCGGCGCCGAGCAGCCGCTCGCGGTCGGCTTTGCGCAGCGGGTGCACATCGCGGTGCTGCAGGAGCCCGAGAACACGGGCACGTTGACCGTGGAGTCGAGCGACCCTGCGCGCTTCTCCCTCTCCGAAGTGGAGACGATCGCAGACCAGTGCGGCAATGGCGATCTCGACAGGATGGACATCAGTGCCGACGTCGAGGCACTCGCGGCGGGCGACGTCGAGCTCATCGTGCGCGACGACGGGCTCGAGATCGACCGTATTCAGCTCACGCTCGCCCAGCCTGCGGCCATCGACGTGGCGGCCCTGGAGCCTGTCTTGGGCGTTGGGAGCACGACGTTGGCGGCTGCGCGCGCACTGGATAGCGCTGGAAACCCTCTCGTTGGTTTTCCAATGGTCGACTGGACGACGTCGACCCCGGAACGGGTCTCGTTTCTGGTTGCCAATCCAACGACGGGAGTTGATGACGAGGTCGAGCAGGTGTCGAGTGCGCCCGTCGTTCAGCTTTTGGCCATGGCCAAAGGTGAGGCGCAGATCGAAGTTCGCAGCGGCGACCTCGCAGCCACATTGCTCATCACGATCGAAGAAGCGCAGAGGTAACGTGGCGTCACGCCATGTACGGGGTACGCGCGGGACATGGGCTCGGCGTCCCACGACGTGGGCCAGGTAACCGGCGAGCAGGAACCCGCCCACGATCGCCAGCCAGGCGCTGTCCGGCGTCCTGCGATGGTCGCGCCAGACTGACGGATCGGGCGGGTCCGCACAAGATCTCAGAAAGCCGACCTTCGTTACAGTGTGTAACTTTATGTTTCGTTACGACGTGTAACGAACTGAACGACAGCGGCGAGCCTTCGCCTCGGCAAAAGCGAAGGCCAGAAAAGACCGCAAATCCCTGCACATCTGACGACAGCTCCGCGATCGCGTGTGTGCGCGTCCGAAGTGTTCGCGCCTCACCCGACATGCAGTTCTAACGGGAACCCACGCTGTTCGTCGCCTTCACGAATGTGACGAAAGGCGTGCGGCGTAGCTTCTCCACCCCTGTGCACCGGAGCACCCCATGGACCAAAGTCACCATCGTCCAAGCCCTCTGACTCGCGCGCTGATGCTGAGCTTGCCGCTGCTCGCGGGTTGCATGCTCGAGCCCGGTGGAGACGAGTCTCAAGCGGAACAAGTCGAAGATGGAGGATTGGATTCAAAGAAGGGGGCCAAGAAGCCCAAGGAGCCGAAGCCCCCGAAGAATGGTGGCAGCACCGGAGGCGGCACGACCGGAGGCACCGGGGGGCAGACCCAAGCGTGTCGAGAAGGCGTCATCGACCCATCTCGTGGAGCCGCCGACGATAGACCCGCTTGTACTGAGCCCTACCCGTGGCCTGCCTCCGGCGCCGTCAGCAGCTGGAAAGATTACTGCGGGCTGTGCGCGGCCAGCACAGCTGTTCCCTACAGGCTCGATGACCCAGCAGAACAGAAGGCATACAATCTCTACGCTGGTCGGATCATTGGCTCGCCGCCAACGACGTGTGTCAACGCGTTGCTCAGTTCGTCCGCATTTCCCCGAACCTCCCAAGCATGCGCTGACTTTCGAGAGACCTACTCGGGCGTCTGCTGCGGGTCGGAGCCCGCGTGCGCCTACTCGGCGACCTGGTACCAGGACTCGCCCACAACGGCTTGCAGCGATCCCTCGGCCAGCGACGGCTGCAGGTGTGCCGATGGCCTCACCGCACCCGGCAGGCCGAACCATGCGCTCAGCTTCGCCGAGTCCACCTTCAGCGCGACCTCGCCGTTTGCGACCGCCGTGCGCAACGGCAGCCTCTGTGGCGTGCGCGTCGCGAAAAATGTCTACGGAACGGGCCAGTACGAGACCACCTGTGCGCGCCTCTATGAAGCGGCGCGACGCGGACTAACGGGCCGATACGAGTGCGGCGTCATGGAGAAGATGCTCTCAGAGTCGTGCGGCTCGCGGCCGATCACGCCCTAGCAAGTTGGCTAGCGCGCATCTTCAACGAATCATCGCCCTACTCGAAGGAATGCATCTATGAGCCGGAAGCAAACCATACGTGTCTGTTTCGCAGCCTGCTTCCTGACGCTGTCAGGCACTTCGTGCAGCAGTGGACCCGATGACCAAGGGCGGCCACCGGACCACCCACAGAACAATGGGCACCCGGGGCTGGATGGTTCTGTCACACTCGAAGACTCAGGCCAAGACGGAACTCCTGAAATTCGGGATCAATGCCCGAACAATCCGGAGAAGACAGAACCAGGGTTCTGCGGGTGCGATACGCTGGAGGGGCGTTGTTGTGACATCTCCGAGGCCGCCTTCGTGAAGACCGCTGGGGCGGAGTACAAGCTCTACGCCCAGCCCTACTCCGAAGACCTCGACATCAAAACACTGACTCCGGACGACTCACAAATCGTTACGATCGGCTCCAAGCCCACGCCGACCGCGTCCGGGGAGCACTTTGTGGTGGTCAAGGGCTACCTCAAGGTAGATGCCGGACTCTACGACTTCATGCCAGGGTGGGAAGACTCTACCTTCAACGTGATGACCGTAGCCGGGAAGGAAGTGCATCGAAAACGCCTAGGGCAAGGGGAGAGCGTGCTGACGCCGATCTACCTGCCGCAGGGCTATCATCCATTCGAGATCGTGTTCTTCAACCCGATGGATGAGCTGATCATTTGGATGAACGGCGGCAATAGGATGAGTGCCCAGCACTTGTGGCACGACGAGCCATTCTCGAAAGAGACCGAAGGTAAGATGCTAGCCGCGTTTAGCGCGCTCCAGAGTCACGCGAGCGGCAGCACGACCCTCAGTGAAGCTGCGCTTCAAGAGCACGCCGCCACTCTGCAAGCCAACAACTCCATCTTCGGCGCCAACAAGGCCATTCTGATGGCCGCCTACGACTTGGTATCCACCTACGAAGACAAGATGGGCCCACTGTTCATCGGTGAGCAGACCAAAGGTGGCTTCAGCCGAAAGAGCTGGAATACCGACATTCACAAGGTCATCTTCGATGTCTCTCAGGCCATCATCGATCACGCGTACACAACAGAAAACGTCGCCAAGTGCGGCGACATGTTTGCAGGCAAGTGGTTCAAGACCGCGGACTACTTTCCCGGAAAGGTTACGTCGGCTCCGGATGCCGGTCTCGTCCATCGCGTGAAGATCAGCGCCAGCTATGTCAAGAGGTTCGGAAAACCGATCATGCACTTCGACAGGCCGGCACGGAAGCCGACCGGAACGTATCTCGCGCCCGGCACGATCGCGACTGTGACGGTTCCAGAGTCTCTCGTGGGCAAGGGCTTCGCCATCCGCGTCGGCGCCCACAGCTGGAACTTGGACTATCGTCCGCCGGTGAAGCGGCTGGATCGAGTCTCCTCGCTCTACGACATTGTCCACAGGGAAACTCTGGTCGCGAGCCCACTCGGTGGAAACATCTACATCGAGGTCCCCTATCTGGCTGACGAAGGAGTGGTCGAGGTCTCGATCCGAAACGCCGTTCGTGCACCCTACTTCTCAGCCAAGGCGTTTCACGCCACCACCCTATCGGAGTGGCAAAAAGAGAGAGAGCACGGTGCTCCCTGGGCCGACTTCCAATCCGAGAAGTTCATGATGAATGTGCCCACGAGCTGGATCTCCAAGCTCGAGGATCCCATCGCCCTGATGAAAGACTGGGACAGCGCGATGGATGCCATGAACCAGCTCATGGGGTACCGAGAGGGTCATGGCAAGGAGACCATGTACCCACAGGTTGACGTGATCATGCGAGCCTCGGTCCATGCTCCGGGGTATCCGTCGGTGAACCAATCCTACGATCCCAATGGCAACTATGGTGGCCTTTCGGGCTCGCACCTCATCAAGGGACCCCAATACGCTGCAGACTATGAGTTCCACGAGCAGGGACACGCCTACGGCTTCGTCAAGTACGGCGGAGAAAGCGAGTCAGCTGTGAACCTTCCCCACGTGGCGGTGTGGAACCAGAAGTTTGGCTATAGCCTGGACAAGGCGTTTGCCGGGTCTCGAGGTTACCAGGGAAACGACTACCGAACGCTGGACAACACCGCCGTCGCGTGGATGACCAGCTTCAACTTCTCTCCCAGAAAGGTGCCGATGGCGTCGGGAGAGAAGTCCTACCAACTCAAGGGACACGCCAAGTTCGTGGACATCGCGCGACTGTTTGGTTGGCAGGCTCTGGCAGACTTCTTTTACTCCATTCAGATGGACTATGAGAACGACAAACCGTGGAATGGCGCCCCGAACGATGCCATCACGTTGCGACTCTCCGAGAAGGCGAAAGTCGATCTGAGGCCACTGCTGCATTTCTGGGGCACCCCTCCTGAGAATCCGGAGCAGTTGGCGGCAGACATCGCGACGAGGAAGCTCGCTCCGTCCCCAGCAATCTACGATGCCTTGGTCCACTACAAGTCCCTCGTCCCAAAGGACAATGCTGCGTTTCAGGAGTTCGCCCTCAAGTGGTGGGGCAAACAGCCCAGCATCAACGGCCTGTGGACAGAAAGCGAGCACGCCCGGCAGTGGGATAACACGCCCCATCTGGAGAAGTGGCCCGTGCCCGAGAGGGCCAATGGCGAGATCTATGACGAGCAAGCGGCGAGTGAGCTGCGAGATACCGTCCAAGAGATCATGGATCTGTATTTTCCGGCTGGGCGTCCGTAGTCGCGATCGACGAGAGAGAGGAGAACAAGTCCATGACGATGTATAGGAGAGCTCTCCCGAGAGGAATCACCGTCGCGACGACCTGCGCCTTGTTCGCCATCGGTTGTGCCGAAGGTGTGTCTGAAGAGAAAGGCACGCAAGACAGGGGCGCTGAGCGGCCACAAGAAGAACCAGGGGTGGTCGACACCTCCGACTCAGGGGTGGTCGACACCTCCGACTCAGGGGTGGTCGCCTCCGACTCAGGGGTGGTCGGCACCTCCGATGCGGGCAGCGATGGCATCATTCCCAACCCCCTGCCAGATCCGGATACCAAGGCGCCATCGACGACCAAGCCCGTGAAGATATACGTTCTCATGGGTCAGTCCAACATGGTTGGCATGGGAGATATCGGCGGGTCGAGCGAGAGACACACGGGCTACTACGTGTCAGCAGAGCCTGGAGCTGAGCGCGGCCTGACCGTTTCCATCTACGCAGGCGCCTATAACTCGGCCACCAACTACGACAGTCTCACACCAATCGTAACGAAGAGAGTCGACTTTGGCCTTGCCACCGGCGACACATGGCCGACGCACTCAGGAGCGCATACGGATGTGGCCAGGGGCTATTTTGAGGCGCCGACGACTGGAGAGTACACGTTTTCGCCGGGCTATGGGGACAGCACCTACAACGTGATGGAGCTAGACGGCGAAGTGGTTTATCGGCGCAATCTCGGTGAGGACGTTTCTGTGCAGAAGGGCGTCAGCGTGGTTGCCGGACGAAGATACAGGATGAAGGTCACCTACTTCAAAGCGGGGGATGCGTCCGCCTGGATCATGAAACAGGGCATACCCGGCACGCTGGAGACAGTAACGCGAAAGGATGGCCTATTCCCTTACCTTGTGGATGGCAACGGGAAATGGACCGTGAGAAACGATGTTTGGTACAAGGGTGTTGTCACTGCAACGGCCAACAGGTGGCTTACTGTTGGGTGTGGTGCAAGTGGGAGCACGATAGGTCCGGAGCTGGGCTTTGGCCACGTGATGGGGTACTACCACGACGAGCCGGTCATCATCATCAAGGCCTCCCAAGGAAACCGAAGTCTCGGGTGGGACATTCTTCCGCCCGGGAGCACCAGATACACGGTCGACGGGGTGACCTATGCCGGGTATGGCGACAAGGATCCATCGTGGTCTGACACAGACCCGTACACCGAAGTCGACTGGTATGCTGGCAAGCAGTATGACGATTTTGTTTCAGAGACCAAGAAGGTCCTGGAGAACTTTTCTACTCACTTCCCCGCCTACGCCGATCAAGGGTATGAGATCGCGGGATTCGCCTGGTTTCAGGGACACAAGGATACGGGGAGCGCCGTACACGCGGATCGATATGAGGAGAACCTCGTCCATCTCATCAAGACCCTCCGTAGCGATTTTGGCGCGCCGGGCGCACCATTTGTGATTGCCACGATCGGTTTTCACGGAAGGGAGATGTCCGGAGACACCCTGAAGGTGGCCGAGGCTCAACTCGCTGTCAGTGGGAATACGGGTAAGTATCCTGAGTTCAAAGGCAATGTTCTGACCGTCGAAACAAGGGATTTCTGGCGCGATAAGGCCATTTCTCCCAAGGACCAGGACTACCACTACAATCGAAACGCGGAAACGTACATGCTCGTCGGCGAAAGCCTTGGACGCGGCATGGTGCGGCTCAAAGAAGCCAAGTGACCCGCGGGTCCTTGCCCGTGAAGGTACCCGATGCGCGTGGAGTGAGGCGACTGTCCCGCTTGCGCGAGGCCCCAGGCCGACGCACTGTGGCGGCATGGCTTCTCTCGACGAACAGGCACGCTGGCTCAACGAGACCGCTGGCGTGTACGTCACCTCGAACCTCGTCGTGCGCGTGAGTGGCGACGACGCCCTGTCGTGGCTGAACGGACAGGTCACGAACGACGTGCGCGAACCGAGCCAGGAGCGCGCGATCTATGCCCTGGCCGTGACCGTGAAGGGACGCGTGCTGTCAGACCTCTGGGTGCACCACGACGGAGAGCAGCTACGCATCGTGATTCCGGCGAGTCAGCGTGAGGCGCTAATCGAGTCGTTCGAGAAGCACATCATCATGGAAGACGTGGAGCTCGAGCTCGAGCAAGGGCTCTGCGTCATCTCGGTGCAAGGCCCGCGCTCCGCCGAGGTGGCAAGAGCTGTCGCCTCCCCGCGGCTCAGCTACCTCTGTCCGCGCCTGCGCGCTGAGGGCACAGACCTCGTCGTGGAAGCAGCCGAGCTCGACAGCGCCCGCGAGGCCCTCGCTGCGCGCGCCGCGGAGCTCGGCGGGGGCGCCATCGACGACGCGGGCTGGGCCCATCGGCACATTCTGTCGGGCATCCCGCGCATCGGTATCGACTTCGGGGAGAGCTGCTATCCGCAGGAAGCGGGCCTGAAGGACCACGCGGTCTCGTTCAACAAGGGCTGCTACCTCGGCCAGGAAGTCGTCTACATGCTGGAGAACCGCGGTCAGCTCAGTCGTCGGCTCGTGCTGCTCGAGGGCGGGCCGGGCGTCGCGCTCGCCGCGGGCACCACGCTCCTCGATGCGGAGGGCAAGCGCCTGGGCGAGGTCACCTCCTCGACCGTAACGGGCACGCCCCCGACCACGACGATGGCCTTGGGATACCTCAAGCGCCAGGCGGCCGAGGTAGACGCACGCGTGACCGCCGAAGGGCGCGAGCTTCGGGTCTCGCATGTTGTCGGGGTCACAAACGCGCCCTGCCCGCTCGTTGCCCGCTGAGGCGAAACGCCCCATATTCTGGCGAACGGCGCGAGACGCTCGACGCTTCATCAGGAGACACCGCGACCATGATCACGCTGACCGACAAAGCCGCTTCCAAAGTGAAGGAGATCCGCGAAACCGAGAGCCTCGGCGAACAGGGCTTGCGCCTGCGCGTCATCGGAGGCGGCTGCTCTGGCTTCCAGTACGACCTCTACTTCGAGGACGAGGTCAACGACATGGACGAGCAGTACGAGTCGCAGGGCATCAAGCTCTACGTCGACATGATCAGTCACCAGTATCTCGACGGAACCCAGGTCGACTACGTCGAGGGTCTGCACGGCGCCGGCTTCAAGTTCCTGAACCCACAGGCCAAGAGCACCTGCGGCTGCGGCTCGAGCTTCAGCGCCTGAACCCACCCACGCTCTGCGACGTGCGGGTCGAGGTAGGGCACGCGCTTCCGTTTCGTGCATCACGCGCTCGCCCCACAAACGCCTACGTATCTTCGAACGGCAACCCTCGTTACACTCGTGACGCATGCCGCACGAAGGACGTCCGTCTGAGCCACCGCCCGCGCCGGGGGAAGAGGAGCGCGAGAGCGAACGGGAACTGTCGGTCCCCGTAGCGACCGAATACACCGTCGAGCTGTCCATCGAGAGCGGCGAGATGGACCTGAACGACATGGTGCTGACGGAGCGGGGCGCAGAAGCCGCACCGAAAGCACCGCCGCCGCCACCGCGTGTGAACAAGCGCGCGCCGCCCAGGCCACCGGGTTTTGCCATCCCGCCTGCGCCGCGCACGACGGGGCGCGAGCCTACGGGCGCCACCCGCGAGCCTTCGGGTGCCACCCGCGAGCCGTCGCAGCGCATTCGTGAGCCCTCGGGGACGACCCGCGAGCCGTCGCGTCCGAGCGGGGTGATGCGGCCTCCGATGCCCACACCGCGCGGCGGCACGGGCGCTCCAGCGGAGCGCGGCTCGACGCCGCGACGCGACAGCACCCGCCCGCGCGTGTCGGCGCCGCCCACGCGTTCGTCGCCTCCGCCAGCCGGATCACCACTCATCCGTCCACCCACGGGCTCGGTGTCGCTCCCGATCTCGCAGGCCCCGGTGCTCATCGGATCACGTTCGCCAGAGCCCGACCACACCCAGCGCCTCACGGTGCCTGACGGCCTGAAACTGAAGCCCACGCTGGCCGTGCCCGAGCCGCTCGCTGCGCCCGACGGCCCCGCGCCGCTCGACGAAGCCGCGGCAGCGCTGATCGCGCGCTGCGAGGAAGAGCTCACCACGAATCCCCCCGCAGCCCGCGCGGCCAGGCTGCACTACGAAATCGCACGCCTGCACGAGCATCCGCTCAACGACGCCCGCACAGCCTCGCTGCACTACCAACAGGCCTTCGATCGCGTGCCCGATCACACGCCGACGATCCAGGGCCTGAGGCGCACGCTGATCGCGCGCCGCGCAGTCAAACAAGCGCTGTCTCTGTTCGAGGCCGAGGCGCGTCTCACGTCCGATCCTCGCGCGAAGGCCCGCCTGTGGCTCGCCAAGGGCCGCGTGCTCGAGGACGGCCTGGGTTTGCGCTCGGATGCCCAAGCGGCCTATCGCGCAGGCCTCGATCTCGATCCCTCCGACCCGGCGCTGCTCGAAGCCATGGAGCAGGCCGAGCTCGCGTCCGACGACTGGGCCGACCTATCCCAGACGTACGAGAAGCAGGCCAACGTGCTGGAGGGCGATCCGCCGCAGCGCTCGGCCCTCTTGATTCGCCGCGCGCAACTGCTCGAGTCGAAGCTGCAAGACGCCGAGGGTGCGGTCGCCTTGTACGAAACGGCGCTGGAGCTCGCCCCGGGTGCCTCCGACGCACTCGAGGCTCTGAAGCGCCTGTACTACGCGAAGGGCCGCTTCAGAGATCTGGTGGGTGCGCTCGAGATCGAAGCCGCGCGCACGGACAGTGCGAGCGTGCGCACGACGGCGCTCTATACCATCGCCCGCGTGCAGGCCGAAAAGCTCGGCAATCGCCCAGACGCCATCGCGGCGCTCGAACGCGCCATCGACG
>CAYNOM010000059.1:0-16758 GCA_964398415.1 uncultured Polyangiales bacterium
AGCGGTGGCGAGGTGCTGGTCGACGTCGAGCTCGACTCCAAGGGGAGCGTGAGTCCCTACCGTCTCGCTCTGCAATCGGCCGACGAGCGCTCGCTGTGGCTCTCACTGGCCCCTGGGCGGGGTCGACCGACCACGACCCACGCGCACTTCGAGAGCATCGTCCAGGAGTCTCCGGACATCATCGCGATGATCGACCGCGATCTGCGCCATCGCTTCGTCAACGTGGCCGTCGAGGAAGCCTCGGGGCTCACGGTCGCGGACTTCGAGGGCAAGAGCCACGACGAAATGGGCATGCCCGAGGAGCTCGTGCGCTACTTCCAGTCTGTCTATCGCGAGGTCTTCGCGACCGGGAAAGAGGGGCGCAAGTTCTTCGACTTTCCGGCGCCGGACGGCATCGTGCGCTCCTACGAATCGCGGGTGGTGCCGCTGGTCGAGCCGGACGGGAGCGTCGAGGTGCTGTTGTCGTTCGCGCGCGACATCACCGAACGGAAGGCGAGCGAAGCCGCCCGCCTCGAGCTCGAGCGCAAGATGCAGGACACGCAGCGCCTCGAGAGCCTCGGCCTTCTCGCAGGGGGCATCGCCCACGACTTCAACAATCTCCTCACCAGCATCCTCGGGATAGCTTCCCTCACGGGTGCACAGCTGCGGGGGACGCCCCAGGGGCGCGTCGCGGCCGGCAATCTCGAGCAGATTGAGAAGGCGTGCCGGAAGGCGGCCGGCCTGTGTGCCCAGATGCTCGCCTACGCGGGCCGGGGGCGAGCGGTCAAGGAGTCGCTGCAGGTGGCGGATCTGCTCGGCGAGATTTCCGAGCTGCTCCGCGCGTCGGTCTCGAAGGACATCGTCTTCGACCTCGACCTCGGCGAGGTCGCTGCCGTCGAGTTTGACCGCTCGCAGCTGCAGCAGGTGCTGATGAATCTGCTGCTCAACGGCGCCGAGGCCACGAACGGCAGTGGCACCGTGAAGGTGGCGCTGCGGGAGGTCGAGGCCTCCGCGGTCGACTGGGAGTCGGCGGTGGTCGCTCTCGGGGACTCCCATGGTCCGGTCGTCGAGATCGAGGTCGCAGACCGCGGCATCGGGATGGACGCAGCGACGCTCGGCCGCATCTTCGACCCTTTCTTCACGACGAAGTTCACCGGCCGGGGGCTTGGCCTCGCCGCGACCCTCGGCATCTTGCGCGGGCATGGTGCGGGCCTTTCGGTTCAGAGCGCTCCCGGCGAGGGGACGACCTTCCGGCTCTACTTGCTGCCGTCGACCAGCCCCCGCGAGATCCAGCCGAATGTGGGCACAGGCGGGTTCGCGTCGCGGCCCTGCCGCGTTCTCCTGGTGGACGACGAAGAGCACGTGCGTGCGGCCACGGGATGCATGCTCGAGGCCCTGGGGCACGCCGTCGCGGCCGCTTCCGAAGGTGTCGAGGCGCTGGCTCGCTACGATGCCGCGCAGAGTCACTTCGATCTGGTGCTCATGGATCTGACGATGCCGGGCATGGACGGCATCGCGACGCTCGAGCGCTTCCGCGAACGCAGTTTGGAGCTGCCGGTGGTCTTGATGAGCGGTTACACCGAGGAGGACGTGCGAAGCCGACTCGCGGACGCGCGCACGACCTACCTATCGAAGCCGTTTAGCTTCGACCAACTGCAGCAAGCGATTCGCCTCGCCATTGCGCCACAGCGCAGCCCGTGAGCGGAGCGAGAAGCAGTGGTGCGCAGTTTGGTTGGATATGCTAACAGCCGAGGCGGTGCGGTTGCGCCAGCGGCGCTGCGTACCGCTTCTCCCGCACGTGAATGACGTATCAACGTAGTCCGCCCGAAAGCGCCTCAGCTTGGCCTCGCCAGCTGCTGAGTCGCGCACGCCCGGCGCAGGGCGACGCTGAAAGAAGAGCCCGCGTCGTGGCGGACACCGCAGCCAAGACCCGCTCCTTGACAAGCCGGAGCCGCTAAGTACACCGACGGGCACCATGACGCAGCCGCCCACCCGCTCTGAGCCCAAGACCAGTGTCCTCGGCACGCTGGGCTGGGTGGGCATGGTCGTCGTGCTGTCGGCGCTGGCCCTGATCCTCTTGTCCTGGCTCGGACCGCTCGGGGAGCACTGATGGCTTGGGGCGGTCGTCGCCCCGAGCTCGGGCTTGTCCGACGCCTCTCTCGGGCCCTCGCGAGCGCCTGCCTGTGGGCCGTGACTTGGCTCGAGGCCGGGGCCTTGGCCCAGTCGGTGCCCGCACCCGTCGCTGCGGATGGCGAGCCGGTCAGCGTCGCCGAGTCCATCGTGCCCGCGGTCGGTGGTCCTCAGATCGCCGCCCAGCCGAGCTACATCCTCGAGCGCGTCGAGGTGCGCGGTCACGCGCGCACGAACGCGGGCACCATTCGCCAGTTCGTGCCCCTGGCCGTGGGCCATGCGTTCGAGGTCTCCGATCCAGACATCGAATCGGCCCGCTATCGGCTGCTCGGCACGGGCTGGTTCGATCGCGTCGAGCTGCGTCTCGAGCGTGGCAGTGAGCCCGGCGCCGTGGTGCTGGTGATCGACGTGAGCGAGCGTCGCACCCTGGTGTTTCAGCAGCTCGCCGCGGGCGTCGGCTGGTCGGTCGAGGGGGTCGAGTCGAAGGCGGGCGAGGACGCCCCACCGGGACGCAAGGCCGAGCCTTACCTCGGCCTCGGTGTCGCCGAGACGAACTTCCTCGGTCTCGGCAAGACCCTCGGCGGCCTCGCGCTCGTCTCGCCCGATCAGCAAGGCCTCGAGCTCAGCTACTTCGATCCGGTCGTGAGAAGCTCGCGTTGGTCGCTCTCCACCCACGCTTCGTTCGTGAACGGTCAGGAGTACTTCGGCGGCGACAACAAGAAGAACAACGAGGTGCGCGTGTCGGTCGACTGCTCACCGACCGAGCTCGAGGGCCGTGAGCTCGACGAGTGCGAGATCGCGCCTCCGGTGGCCGTGGTCGACTACTACCGCGTGGGGCTCGGCCTCGGCACGGCGCGCGACGTGGGTGCATTCACGCGGCTGTCGCTCGGCTTTCATGGGGACTTCGTGTACGTCCCTCCTGGCAAGATGCCGGCTGCGGCGAGCGAAGTGTTTGGCCGCGGCAGCTCGGCGCGTCGCGTGCGCCCCATCGACTTCGCCATCGAGCCCTACGAGAGCCACGTGTCCATGTTCTCGGTGGGCCTCACCTACGAGAAGCGCGACAGCGCCGTCTTGCCCTCGCGCGGCGTGCTCGCGTCGTTCTTGGGCGATCTGGCGAGCAGCATGATCGGCAGCGACTACGAGTTCGTGCGTCTTCAGACGCGCGTGCAGCGCTGGCAACCTTTGCCCTGGGGTCACGTGCTGCGCCTGGGCGCGTTCGGCGGCGCCGTGTTCGGTCGCGCGCCGTTCATGTACAAGTTCTTCGTCTCAGACCTGACCGACCTCCAGCCGTCGCGCATCCTCGGCATCAACCTCGACCATCGGCCTGCGCCCAACCTGTTCGGCGTGCTGCAGTGCGGTCGTGCCTTCGACGACTCCTGCGGCACGGCGGTGGCGCAGATGCGCGCGCAAGATCTCGCCGCCCGCATCGACGCCGAATACACCTGGCCGTTTGCGCGTCGCCACCGCGGCTTTCTGAAAGGCGGCGACGTGTTTGCGCTCGTGGGTCTCTACGGCCTCGCGGACGCCACCGACTTGCGCCTCAGCGTGCCCGGTTACGGGGGCATCGCACGTGCCCCGATCGATCTCACCTTGGATGTCGGAGTTCGCCTCGACACGCAAGCCGGCGTGTTTCAGGTGGGCTTTGCCAAGCTGTTTTGGTTGCCTGTCCAATGATCGTGCGCTCGACCCTCGTCAGGCTCGCGGTCGTGCTCGTCATGGCCTTTGCGCAGGCCCCGCACGCTTCGGCCCAGGACGCCGTGAAGGCGCGCCGCATGGGGGTCGTATGGCGCGAAGGCACGCCCCACCTCTACTACAGCGCGCGCGATCTCTTGCGCGGCGAGGTCGTCAAAAAGCTCGAGAGTGGGCTACCCCAGCGCATCGTGGTGCAGCACTTCGCCTACGCACCGCGGCGCAAGGAGCCGCTCGCCGTCGCCGGCCAGACCTGTAAGATCGTCTTCGATCTGTGGCAAGAGGCCTACCGTGTGGAGCGCGAGGTGGTCGGCGCGGCTCCTTCGGTGCACGTCGTGCAAACCCGCGAGCAAGTGCTCGAGCTGTGCCTCGTGTTTCGTGACGTGCCGATCGGTCCGGCCGCGCCGTACACCGGCCGCTCCAGCGTCTACTTCGCGAGCCTGCTCGAGCTCAATCCCCTCTCGACATCCACCATCGCGCGCATCAGGCGCTGGCTTTCGAGGCCACGCGGCGACTACAACATGGAGGGTCGCTCGTTCTTCGGTTCGTTCGTGAGTTTGTTCGTCAACGACCGCATCGGCTCTGCAGAGCGCACGCTGCGGCTCAAGTCTCAAGACGTCGAGCTACGTTGAGATGGCTTTCGGTCGTTTCGAGCGCAAGATCATCACGGCCATCGCAGCGGCGGCCCTGATGCCCCTGTTCGGGGCCCTGATCTTGGGTCTCGAAGCCTTGCGTGCGGCCTACGGGGTGGGCGTCAACCAGCAGGTCGAGGAGCAGCTCGAGCGCGGTCTCTTGCTCTACCGCCAGCACTTGAGTGAGCTGCGCGACGACGCCGAGCGCACCGCGAGCTCGATCGCCAACGACGTGTCCTTGAACCACGCGCTCACCCAACACACGGCGGATCTCACCACCGAGCAGGCCGCACTGTCAGGGGCCCTCGAGACGTTGATGGCGCGCTACGAGAACCTCTCGCGCCTCGACGTGCTGCGGGATGGCCACGTGATCGCATTCGAGCAGCGTGCGCAAAAGAACGACGAGCCCCTGCGGCTGCTCGCTCTCGAGCGTGAGCTCGCGACGCTGCACGACGTCAAGCTGCGGGTCACGATCGGCGCACCCGAGCGCGCCTTCGGCGATTACCAAAAGGCCGGTGAGCTGACCGAGCTGTTTCGGACGCTCAAGAAGAGCTCGGACTACGTCTCCGCGTTCTATCTCGCGGTCTACATCGCCATGCTCCTCAGCGTCATCGTGGTGGCCCTGGCCGTCGGCATCATGCTGTCGCGCCGCGTCACGCGACGTGTGTCGCTGCTCGCGGAGGCGACCGAAAAACTAGGTGCCGGTGATCTCAGCGTGCGCGTGCCCGTCGACGACGACGACGAGGTGGGCGACCTGACGCGTGCGTTCAACACCATGGTGCAGGACATGCGCGACTCCCGTGAGCGCATCGATTACCTGTCGCGCATCAGCGCGTGGCAAGAGTTCGCGCGAAGGCTGGCCCACGAGATCAAAAACCCGCTCACGCCGATCCAACTCGCCGTCCAGGAGGCCCATCGCTCCTATCGCGGCGAGGACGAGCGCCATCGACGCATGCTCGAGGACATGCGCGCCATCGTCGAAGAGGAGATCGCCACCCTCAGGCGTCTGGTGGGCGAGTTCAGCGAGTTCGCGCGGCTGCCCGAGGTGCACAAGGCCCCCGAAGACCTCGGGGTGTTCGTGCGCGATGCGCTCGACAATCCCTTTCGAGCAGATGAGCAAGAGGGCGAAAAGCCCGTGCAGATCGAGGTCGAGACCGATGCAGTCCCGATCCCCGTGATGATCGACACCATGCTGCTCAAACGTTGCCTCGACAATCTCGTGCAAAACGCGGTGCAGGCCATTCGCGGGAGCGACAGGCCGAGCGGTCGGGTGCGCGTGTGCGTGAAGCGAGGTCCGGCCGAGGCGTGGATCGAGGTGCGCGACGACGGCCCCGGTGTGCCTGTGGCGACGCGCGAGCGCGTCTTCGACCCCTACTACACCACCAAAGCCGAGGGCACTGGACTCGGCCTCGCGATCGTCAAGAAGATCGTGCTCGAGCATGGCGGTGAGATCAGCTGCAGACAGGCCCCTGAGGGGGGCGCTTGCTTTCGCATCTCGCTACCGAGCCGTGCGCCCGGTCGCGTCGTGGGGAGCGGGCGGCCATGACGCGGCGTCAGGTGCTGCTCGCGGTGGCGACGCTCGTGCTCGTGGCATGGGCTGCAGCCCTGCTCGAGCCTCTGTTCGGTGGCGCGAGGCTCGTGGGCGAGCCGGCGCCCGACTTCACCTTGCCGGTGGTGATGGGGGAAGGGCACGACGCGGGCGATCGCGTGCGGCTCAGCGACCTGCGCGGGCAGGTGGTCTTGCTCGATTTTTGGGCCAGCTGGTGTGGTCCCTGCCGGGCCTCGGTGCCCAAGCTGGGCCGGCTCTCGGAGCGCTTCTTCGACCGGGGTCTTCGGGTGCTCGGGATCAACGGCGAGCCGCTCGGGCCTTCGCTACGCGGCACGCTGCAGCAGGCCTGGGGCTTTCGCTATCCGACCCTGGGCGATACGGCCCTCGAGGCCCACGTCGCTTACGACGTCGACGCCTTTCCCACGCTGTTTCTGCTCGATCGGCAGGGCAAGATCCGGTTCGTTCACTACGGGGCGCCCGGTGAAGACCGGCTCGCGAGCCAAATCGAGAGTCTTCTCGAATAGTTATCGTGCATTTTCTTGACGATGCATGGGCCCGTGCTTAGATTGCGCGGCCGAGTGGCGTGGATCTACGCCGATACTCCGCGCCCGATGGCGGCGAGGGAGGAAGGAACAACCTTTGCTGCCTGCGGATCCTGTCGAAGAACGCGTCGCTCGATTCAGCGAGTTGGTCTCCAAGGCCGACCCCGAGATCCTGGCGAGGTTCAACCAAGCCTTCGACATGTCGTGGATCTACCACGACAGTGCGCTCGAGGGCGTGGTCTTCACGGAGGAGGAGTTGCGCGCGGCGATCGACCAGCAGGTCGTGAGCGACCCGGCGCTGCTTCCGGCCTACGACGAGATCCGCCAGCACAAGGCGGCCATCGATCTCGTGCGCGACATGGCGATCAAGAAAAAGACGCCGATCACGCTCGACACCATCAAGGCCATCTACTGCGCGCTCGCCCCGGAAGAGAACGAGACCAAGGGCCCTCCGAAGTACCGTAAGGAGATGCCGGTCCATCGCACCTACTTCCACGAGATCGCGGTGCCCGACAAGATCAGCCCGCGCATGCGCACCCTGGTGGATTGGATCAATTCGCCCGAGGCCAAGCGCGCCACCCATCCGGTGCGGCTCGCGGCCAAGGCGCACCATGAAGTGCTGCACATCTATCCGTTTGCGAAGCACAGCGGCAAGGTCGCGCGGCTCCTGATGAACCTGATGTTGCTGCGGCAAGGTTATCCGCCGGTCGTGATCCATTCCACCGAGCGCCAGCAGTATTACGAGGCCCTGCGCGCCGAGCCCAACGAGATCGCGACGCTCGTGCACGATGCGTTCGTGGCTTCGGTCGAGAGCGCCATCCGCTTTTTCGAGCAGTTCGGCTACCGCTGAACCGACACCTCTGGAGCTCGAGCTTGCGTGCGCGGGTCAGCTCGCCTCGAGCCGGGCCTTGAGCGTTGCGGTGGCGTGCGCGGGATCGTCTGCACCGCACAGCGCCGAGATGACGGCCACTTGCTGCACCCGCGTTTTGGCGAGCGCTTCTGCGTGCTCGAGGCGGATGCCGCCGATCGCGATGAGTGGCCTGTGGGCCATGGCGAGTGCGGTCCGCAGGCCCTCGAGCCCCACGACGGGATCGGGATTGAGCTTCGACCCCGTGGCGAACACTGGGCCAAAGCCCAACACGTCGACGCCCTGCTGCTCAGCCGCTTCGATCTGGGCCAGCGAGTGAGTCGACAGGCCGAGCGGCCGCTCACCCCAGAGTCTCCTCGCCTCCGAGATGGGGATGTCGTCCTGACCGAGGTGCAGGCCATCGGCGTCGACCAGCAATGCCAGGTCGAGCCGATCGTTGAGCCAGAACGGTACGGCGGCATCGCGGCAACGCGTCTTCAAGGCCTGTGCGAGCTCGAGGTGGGCCGCATCGGCCATGTGTTTGGCGCGCAGTTGGAGCGCAGCGGGCCGTTCGGAAAGAATACGCTCTGCGACCCACAGGGCAGAGCGCCCTGCGCAGTGCTCGGGATCGAGGATGGCGTAGAGCTCGGTCATCGCACCCTCACCTCGAACTCACCCTCGAGCTTGCACGTGCCGGGGCCGGTGCCCGTGAAGGTGCCCACGGCCCGGTCGTAGTCGACCACAAAACCCGCGAAGGCGTAGTCGAGCACGGCATCGTTGGGCAGGCCCTCGCGCAGCTCGAAGTACAGCTCGCAGCCCGACCCCCCACCGCTGAACGCAGGCAGAAGCTCGCCGTTCACCGAAACCGGCTCGGGGCTCATGCTCTGATCGAGCAGCAGCTCTATCTCGGCTTGCCGGATGCGCTCGACAAAGGCATCGGCCTCTTCGCCCGTGCCTGCGTAGCTCGGCCGCCCTGCGGTAGGCACGGCCTTGGGGTACACCTGCAGATCGCGCACCTCGATCTCCACCAAGCCGTTGTTGCGTGGGTTTTCGCAGGCGAAGATCCTGCCCTCGGCGAGGATGGTCCAGGTGCCCTGCAGATCGAGCGGGCTGAGCTCGCCGCAGTTGCCGGGGGGCTGCTTCGACTCCTCAACCGCCCCGCAGGCGCCGAGCAGCGCCGCGCAAGCGACAGACAGGGCTAGACCCCTCAGGCTCATCGGCGACTCCTTCCAAACACGGCACCTAGCTGAAACCGTAGCGCCTGCTCGTAAGACCGCTCCACGAACTCGGCGAAATTGAGGCCGTAGTCGATCGACACCACGAGGCTCGCGGCCGAATTGCGAAAGAGCATGCCGCCGACGCGCGCAAACAGCGGAATCGCGAGCACGCGGTCTTCGATCACGCTGCGCGTGCGCGTTCGCACGAACGACCCGATGGTTTGGGTGGTCTCGACGTGCTCGTAGACGTAGGCGAGGCCGGTGCCGGCGCCGAAAAACAGGCTGTGCCCAAAAAAGGGCACGCTGCGGTAGGCGGCGACCTCGAGCGGCAGATGAAAGTAGTCGCGCCGCTCGTGCTGCAGATCGAAGCGCACCCCGAGGCGGGTGTCGAGCGCCCACGCGTTCGACTCGAACCAGAAGCCGAGGTCGAAGCTCATGCCGGGCGTTTCGTCGGCGTAGCCGGACAGGGCGGCGACCTGGCCGAGGTGGGGGCCGGCCGCGAAACGTCGGCGCCCGCCATCCCTGCGCGGCATGAGTCCGGGCTGCTGTGTGAGCGAGACCTCGATGCGCTGTTCTTCACCACCGCGCACGACCAGGCTTCGTTCGTGGCTCGCGTAGCCCGGCGCGTCGACCTCCAGGGTATGCTCGCCGACCTCGAGCAACAGCACGCTGTCAGGCCCGAGCTCGACCGTGAGGCCATCGACCCGCACGCGGGCCGTGCTCGGTGTGACCGACAGGCTCAGGGCCGCCACGAAGCGTCGTGCGCGCCGCACCAGATCCCGGGTTTCGGCGCGCAACACGCCATCGAGGGGGCGCACGTTCGAAGCGAGCGCCGCTTCGAGGCAGTCGATGGCATCCGCGTAGTTGCGCAGCTCGAACTCGGCCATGCCCTGCCCGCGCATCGTGCGCGCATTCGGGAACAACGAGTGGGCCTGCTGAAAGAGCGCGCGCGCCTCCTCGAAGTGGCGCTGCTCGTACTCCATCAGGGCTTCGGTGATGAGCTCGCGGTAGCCCGCTGGCTCGGCGCTCGCGGCGCTCGTCGCGCGGGGCCGTTCGTCCGTGTCTTGAGCCCTTGCGGCGCGGGCAAAAAGCAGCTCCGCGAGGCTCGAGCCGAGCAGGGTCGACAGGCCGAGGGCAAGGAAGAGAACGGCTCGTGGGAGGCGTTGAGGTTCGTGGTCGTTGCGCACGCGCGGCCTTGACTCGAGAGCAGTGTACGTCGAATGTTGCGAGACTCTGAAAGCGCCCCGGGGACCCCAGCTGTGAAGCATCCTGCCCGTGATCGTCAAGCCAGCGGTTCGCTGCTGCAACAACCGTGGGTGGCCTTCCTATGCCTGACGCTGGCGTCCGCGACAGTCTTTGCCGACGCGGGTACGGGCTCGCTGGACGCGGGTGCGGGCTCGCTGGACGCGGGTGCGGGCTCACTGGACTCGGGTGCGGGCGGCATGGATTCGGGTCCCGGCTCGTTCGATGCGGGATCATCCAGCGCCGATGGGGACGCGGGTGACCTCGATGCGGGTCCACCTCCCGATGCCGGTCCCGGCGTGCCCACGGTGGCCTGTAGCTGTGAAGCGGACATGGGCTTTGACGAGCGCCACATCCACCTCTGCACCGGCAGCTACGATGAGGATGTGTGCAAGAGCTTCACGTGCCGCGAGGGGACGCCGCGCACGGTGCGCTGCAGAGACCGCGACAGCGTGCGCAAGTGCTGCAGCATGCCCGCGCGCGGTCTTTACACGTACCTCTACGAAGATTGCACCCATCCGAATTGCGAGACCGGCTTTCTGGCCCAGTGCCGCGATTTCGCGGGCACCGTCGTCGATGGCCCCTGCGAAGGTACGACGCCCGATGACCCCGACCCGTTCAGCAGCGATAGCGGTGGCTGCAGCGTGTCGCCCAGGCTACCGCGGGCCGGGCTCAGCGCGCTGCTGCCTGCGCTGCTCGGCCTTTGCCTCTTGGTTCGGCGGCGCGCGCGTCAGGGCAAGAGAGCATCGTAGGTGGGGATCGACGTGGCGGTCTGGGCGAGCTCGACCCAACGCGCCACCGCAGGCTGACTCCACATGGCTTCGGCGTAGCGCGCGGCGTGTCCTTCGAGCGGGATCGCGTACGTCCGAAAGCGCGACACCATGGGTGCGTACATGCAGTCGGCGATGGTGAAGTGGCCGAACAGAAACGGTCCGCCCGAGCTGTCGAGCGAGGCGCTCCAGATCTCGAACACCCGCGCGAGCTGCTCGCGCACGGCCGCGCTCGGGCGATAGCGGTCGGTGCGCGCGCGCACGTTCATCGACAGCTCGTTGCGGATGTCGGCGAAGCCGCTCGCCATTTCGCAGCTGATGGCGCGCGCGCGTGCCCTGAGCTTCTGCTCTTCGGGCCACAGCTTTGCCTCGGGAAAGCGCTCGTTCACGTACTCGCAGATCGCGAGGCTCTCGTGCACGCTGAGCGCGCCGTCCACCAGCACAGGCACCTTGCCCGCTCCCGAGAAGCGCAGGATCTGGTCTTTCCAATCTGCGGCCGTGCGCAGCGGCACCTCGTGGGTCGAAAATGCCGCGCCTGCGTGCTGCAGGGCAAGCCACGGTCGGACCGACCAGGACGAGTAGTTGAGGCTTGCGATGATCAGCTTCATGCCCACCAGTTAGCGCACAATCACGGGGATGCTCGTGGGGTCGTCAGGCTCGACCCGTGCGCCGCTCGAGCGCAAAAGGCCGACGCGCAGGGCGTTGCGCTGGGCGAGCGCGCGCTCCTCGGCGTCGAGCACGTGGCGCGAGCGCAGCACCTCTCCCGCGCCGAGGTGAGCCGGAGAGAGGGCCCCGTCGAACAAGAGATCGACGCGCTTGGGGCGTTCGCCTTCGCCAAGGCGCAGGGCCAGGTCTTCGGGGCAGGGCCCATGGGCGATGAAGGTGAGGTTCAGGACGTCGCCACGCAGGGCTGCGTCGAGCAGCGACAGGCAGCGACTCAGACGCTGGGCTTGGGTCGCATGCGGGGGCTTTGGGACGCGGTAGGACGCGGAGATGGGGCTCGTGTGAGGGGCGCGCCCGCGTTCGAGCAGGGCGAAGGGCTCCGCGTACACGACGAGGGCGTGATCCCTGCGCGCCAGGTAACGGCGAGCGAGGGGCTCCTCGAGCGTGCGCAGCAGGCTCTCTTGCTGAGCAAAGCGCTGTCGGTGCGACAGGTCGAGCACGACGAAGCGCGCCTCGACGTCGGGCGGTGGACCACGCCGCACGACCTTACGCTCTGCGAGGTGCGGCAAGAGCATGTCTGGAGCTTGGACGCTCGCTTCCGCGGGGATGGCCGACAACACGCGCGCGGCAGAAAGGGTGCGCGCGTCGGCGCGAAAGGCTTGGGCGTCGAAGTCGCGCGCCCAGGGCAGGCCCGACCACGCGAGATGACTCACGCTCGCACAGGCGAGGACGAGGGCCACGGGCGCGCGGCCCCGCGTCTTGCCGAGCCCGATCACCCCTGCGGCGACGAGCGGTGGCACCGCTGCGCTCAGGTAGTGGGAGTACTGCTCGAGGGAGGTGCCAAAGACCGAGATCAGGTTGATCGCGAGGGCGGGCATCGCCACGGCCAATACCCAGGGCGCGCGCAGCGGCATGAAGGCGAGCGGCAAGAGCACGCGCGGCAGGTACAAGAGACGCTCGGGCTCGGAGAAGTGCTGGAGCACGCGCGAGGGCGTGTTCCACAGTGCGCTGACGATGCCGAAAGGAGAGCCCCCCCAGGGCCCGAAATGGAGCGACAGCGAGTCTTCGCGCGGGGCGTAGGCGCTGACGATCCACAGAGCCAGCGCCCCATAGGCGAGGCAGGCTGCGCAGAGCACGAGCGCTCGCGGCGTGCGGTGCAGGGCGTAAAACGAGAGCCCCAGCACGAGGCCTGTGAGAGCCAGATCCTCGCGGCACAGGAGCATCAGGCCGACGCAGACGACGAGTCTGCGCAGCCGCCCGGCGTCGAGGGCCACCAGGGCGTAGCTCAGTGGTAAGAGCGCAAGGCTGCCCGGATGAAACTCGTAGCTCGCCACGTGGCCGAGGTTTGGATAGAGCAGAAACGCAAGGGCGCCGAGGAGCGCGCCCCGGCCGCCCAAGTGGCGCGCCCCGAGGGCCGCCATGGGAAAGACGCAGGCTGCGACGGCCGCGGCCTGGGCCACGAGCAGCACCTGGGCCGTGCCGAACAGGCGTCCCAGTAGGCCGAGGGGCAAGAGCACGGGCGAGAGGTGTGCGCCGAGCACGTGGCTGTTGAGCACCGGTGACCACAAATCGCCGTGGCTCAGGCCCCAGGCGATGCGCGTGTACAGGGCGAGGTCGAAGGTGCGGTGGTGCACGGTTTGAAGCCGTGCGAGGGCGAGCCACGCGAAGAGGACGAAGCTCGCGGCGGCGAGGGCACCCACGACGAGGCGTGTGCGGAGAGACGGCACGGGGCGAGTGTAGTTCCGGGCCTGGGTGTGGGGGAGCAAGCGTTGACCCCAGCGGCCGAGCGGCCTATTTACTGAGCCAATGGCGCTCCACGTTCACAATACGCTCACCAAGAAGAAAGAGCCCTTCGTCTCCGCACAGCCCAAGGTGGTGCGCATCTACACGTGCGGGCTGACGGTGTACGCGCCGATGCACATCGGCCACGCGCGCACCTATTGCTTCTGGGACGTGTTCCGACGCTACCTCGAGTATCGCGGCTATCACGTGGTGAGCGTCATCAACTACACCGACATCGACGACCGCATCATCCAGCGCATGAACGCGCACCAGGGCGCGATCGATTTGGCCGAGCGCAACATCGCCACCTTTCGGCGCGACTGCCGCAAGCTGCACATCAAGGACTACGCCGTCTACACCCGCGCGACTGACTTCATCGAGGAGCAGGTCGAGATGGTGAAGGGGCTGCTCGACAAGGGGCACGCCTACACGGTCGACACCGAGGTGCTGTACGAAGTCGAGAGCTACCCGCCCTACGGCCAGCTCTCCGGGCGCAAGTTGGAAGACCAAGAAGTTGGCGCGAGCGGCCGCGTAGCGGAGGACGTTTCGCGTAAGAAGAATCCGGCCGACTTCACCCTTTGGAAGCCCACCGATGCGGCTGAGCCCACGTGGCAGACGGGGCAGCCGGGCTTTCCGGCGGGACGTCCAGGCTGGCACATCGAGTGCTCGGCCATGAGCACCGCGCTGCTCGGTCAGCACTTCGATGTCCACGGAGGCGGCATCGACAACATGTTTCCGCACCACGAGAACGAGATCGCGCAGAGCGAGCCTTTGTGTGGTGCGCCCTGGGTGCGGTATTGGCTGCATCCCGAGCACCTCGACCTCAAAGACATCAAGATGTCGAAAAGCCTCGGCAACGTGATCGGGATAGGCGAGCTACTCGACAAGCATCCGCACGACGAGGTGCGCTGGTTTTACGCCACGCAGCACTACCGCACGAAGCTGCCCTTCAGCTGGGATCTGCTCGAGCAAGCGAGCGCGGGCTATGCGCGCATCAAGCGGCTCGTGACGCTCCTCGAGGACAAGCTGAAGGATGCCTCCGAGATCTTGCTGCCGGCCGGAGTGTACGCGTCGCAGCGTCCCGAAGAAGAGCGCGTGCCGCGCCTGCGTCACCAGTACGTGCACGGCGCATTTGGCGCGTCGACCGAGGCTTTTCTGAAGCGCTTCATCGAGGCGATGGACGACGACCTCAACACGCCCAACGCCGTGGCGGCGTTGTTCGACTACGTGAGCGCGCTGTATGCGGCGAAGATCGAGCAAGCCAGCGATGCCTCGTCCCTGCTCGCCGTGTATCGCACGCTGGTGCGCCATCTGTGGGTGCTCGGCGTGGAGATCGCGAACGATGCGCTGTACCCCGAGCTCGTGGCCGATGGCGCCGTCGTCGAGGCGAGCGGTGCCGGACGCGGCGGCGACAGCGCGATCGATCGCCTGCTCGCCATGCGCGTCGAGGCGCGTAAGCAGAAAGACTTTCAGAAGGCCGACGCGATTCGCAATTTGCTCAGCGAAGCCGGCATCGTGATCGAGGATCGCCCCGAGGGCCCGCGCTGGACCTTCGGCTGACGCCGCGCTTCCGCTAGGGCTCCCGTGGCGCGCAGGCAGCACTGACCCAGTCCTTGAGCTTCGCGTACACCTCCGGGCTGTTGAGTAGGCCGAGGTGCGTGGTGCCGAGGGCCACCCACTGACGCTCGGCCTCGAATTGGAGCGTGCGCGCTGGATCGGGGTGGCGACCGAGGGCGCTGTCTACGGGCACGAGGCCGTCGCCTGGAAGCCTTCGTGCCGGGCTGGGTGCGGTGCCGGTGCTCGCTGCGACCGCGCAGCACGCCACGTCTTTGGGCAGCGCGAGTGCGACGCGTGTGTCGCCGTTCTTCGCGAAGCGGTCGTGCCCATGCCAGTCTGCGTCGAGCACGTTGCCGTAGCGCAGGTCGGTGACCCCGGCGCTGCGCAGCTTGCCGAGCCGTGCGAGCGGCGCGCTGTAGCGATTGATGCCGAGCAGCGTGTCGACCCAGTTGCCGCCACGCTCGAGCGGCGCCCCATGGTGGGGGGTGCCGAGCGTGATGAGGGCGCGCAGCTTTTGGCGCCACGGCAGGTCTTCGGCTTCGGCGATGGCGCACGCGCTGCGCGAGACGAGGCCGCCCATGCTGTGCGAGACCAGCACGATCTCGTCGACGCGACGGGGCCATGCGCTCACGAGTTGGTCGAGTTGCGTGCAAAACGCTCGCCCATTCTGCGAGATGTGTTTCCCCGTGTTGTAGCGCAGGTAGAGCGGCACAAGTCCGAGCTCGCTTGCCAGCGCTGCGCCGTGATCGTGACCCTTGCGCCTAAAGCTGGCTTCGTCGAGGCAGGAGCCGTGCACCATCACGAGGATGCGCGTGCCGCTCGGAAACGCGTGGGCCAGCGCGGCAGGCGTCAGCGCGAGCGCCGAGCCTTGGCTGCGAAAGTGCATTTCGATGGCCAGCGGATTTTGCGTCTCAGCCAGGTAGTCACCGAGCACGCCGTTGAGCGCGGCGAGCAGTGGGCCGCCTTCGGCCCCCGACTGATCCAGCATGGGCTCGAGCGTAGCGAGCGCCAGGTCGAGACTTCTCTCGACCACACTCGTCACGCCCCGAATCGCGCCATAGGTGGGCGTCGTGACCAGCCTTGTAGGTGCTTCCAGGGGCTTGCCGAGTGCCAGGGGGCCCCCACCGATCGTCACGTGCATCTCTTCGACGATGTCGGTGACGTTGCGCGTCGCCTCGAGGGCCAGGCGAGTGACGCCTCGTAGCTGGCTTGCGAGCGTTGGTTTCGTGTTCACGGGGCCGAGCCTTGTGGTTGGGGACGCACAAGCATGGCACCTCGGCGCGCCGAGGCTTGCCCACCCCGATTCGGACCCGCGCCCTGCCTGAGCCCCTGGCGGTCAGTTGAGCGCAAACCAGGCCCACCACGAGCGCGAGCGCTGCCCGTACGTGCTCGCATAGGGCAGAGGCACGATGCCCTCGCGTGAGTCGACCCGGTCGAGCGTCTCATGGGAAGCCGCTTCGCGATCGGAGGGGGGCCCGAACACGAACTGATAGCGACGGCGTTCGATCTCGTCGCGCAGACGCTCGACGGCACGCAAATCGCTCCGAATCTCGCGATGATCGCTGCTTTGCTCGGCCCGCATGCCGTACACGGCTGCCAGCAGCTCGTAGCGCCAGGTTTGGCCCGGTTGTCGCGCGACTGCGATCTCCAACGTTCGGATCAACTCGTTTAGCTGCAGTCGATTCAGCTCTGATGGCTTCATGGCTTACCCAATCCGGCCAGGGGAGATGGGGCCTGAACCGGATATGGATGGATGTGGGCAGGGTGGGAGATCCTTCGGTGGAAACACGCCGGTGCCTCTCTGTTGCACAAAGAACAGGACGGCATGAAGGCAGGGACGCTCAGTCGACATGTAACCCTTACGCAGCGCACAGGGTGTTGCGCCACTTGCCATGGAGTTCGGTCGATGAGCCGCACAAGAGACTTTCACGCAGTTGCCGCAGCAACGCTTGCGGTGGCGCTCGCAGGCTGTGATACCGAGGGCCAGGGCCTCGAGACGAGGCCTCAGGCCGTGGAGGAGATCCCCGCGCACTGCATTCCCATCGACGACGGGGGTGTCGGGAACGGCGGCGGTGACAACGCGGGCGGCGGCGACAACGCGGGTGGCGGCGACAGTGCCGGTGGCGGCGACAACGCGGGCGGCGGCGACAGTGCCGGTG
>CAYNOM010000060.1:0-16692 GCA_964398415.1 uncultured Polyangiales bacterium
ACGGCTGCCGGGAGAGGGGCTGGGGGTGAGGTTTGCACGGCTGCCGGGAGAGGGGCTGGGGGTGAGGTTTGCACGGCTGCCGGGAGAGGGGTCGTGGGTGAGGTTTGCACGGCTGCCGGGAGAGGGGCTGGGGGTGAGGTTTGACTACTCGCTGATAGGGACCTCCGTATCGCAAAAAGCCCTGCAAAATCGCGAATTAGGCGCTTGAGCCTGCCTTGGGTCGACGGTACATGGAGCCGCGAGGGAGGGCCCATGGAGCAAGCGATCGAGACCCGTGAGGGGCATGCGAACAAGGACGTCCGCGAGCAGGTGAAGACCTACCGCGCGCTGCACGACAATGGCGGTGGCAGCGCCGATGCGCGCAAGACGCGCTACGCGGAGCTGGTTCGCGGCTACTACGATCTCGTCACCGACTTCTACGAGCGCGGCTGGGGCGACTCGTTCCACTTTGCGCCACGCTACCGAGGCGAGCCCTTCGAGGCGTCGATCAAGCGTCACCAGCACTACGTGGCCCTGAGACTCGGCCTCGGGCCCGACATGACTGCGCTCGACGTGGGTTGTGGGGTCGGGGGCCCGATGCGCGAAATCGCCCGCTTCAGTGGTGCGCGCGTGATCGGCGTCAACAACAACGGCTACCAGGTGCAGAAGGCACGCGGCTACAACCGCGAGGCACGCCTCGACGATCGCTGCGAGTTGATCGAAGCCGACTTCATGCAGATCCCGCGTCCGGATGCGAGCCTCGACGCGGTGTATGCCTTCGAGGCGACCTGCCACGCCCCCGACAAGACCGCGCTCTTCCGCGAGCTGTTTCGCGTGCTCAAGCCCGGCGGCAAGATCGCGATCTACGAGTGGTGCCTCACGCCGCGCTACGATGCGAACAACGCCCTGCACGCAAAGTTCAAGCGCGACATCGAAGAGGGCAACGGCCTACCCGACATCTGGACCCTCGACGCCACCCGTCGCTGCTTCATGGACGCAGGTTTCACGGTGCTCGATGCCATCGACAAGGCCTTCGATGGCGACCGCGAGCTGCCCTGGTACCACAGCCTCACGGGCAAGGAGCTGTCGAATACCGGTCTGCGTCGCACGAAGACGGGGCAGCGTGTGCTCAAGGCCGTGACGCGCACGCTCGAAGCCGCGAAGATCGCGCCGAAGGGCACGGCCGAGATCAGCGACTTTCTCAACGTGGGGGCCGATGCGCTCGTGGCCGCAGGCGAGAGCGGCGTCTTCACGCCCATGGCGTTTTTTCTGGCCCAGAAGCGCTGAGCGCCTAGCCGTGGGCAAGCTGGGCGACCCGTTGCTGGGAGAGACCCAGCGCCTCGGCGGCGTCGCGGGTGCTGAGGCCCATGTCCTGGACGAGGAGGCGGACGGCGGCACGGGAGCGCTCTGAGGCGGCGCGCTCGGCGTCTTCGCTGTGCCGGCGTGCGCGTTGATAGGCATCGACAGCCTTGCGCGCTCCAGCCGGCATTTTGATGTCGTGCACGACGTTGGGCCACGCCCTCTCTGCCTTGGCGTCGTCATCGAAGCAGAGCTCGAAGGCTTCGCGCAGCCGTTTGCGGGCCTGTGCGAGGCTTCGTCCATAGGTGTGGCAGCCCGCGAGCTCTGGTACGTGGACGAGCCAGGCTCCGCTTTCGTCACGCTCGTAGACCGCCGTGTAGGTCGCGACCTTTCTCGATGTCTTCTTCTTGGCCGGTGCCATCGTTGCCTCCGTCATCCTAGAAGCCAGCCTTTGCCCAGGCACGGCTCCATATCCCTCTGGATGGCGCGCAGGGTTCCTGGTGGCATGTCTTCACCAGCGTGGATGGCCACAGTGGTGTGACACTTGCCTGATGCGCTCGCCCAGCGCTGGTGAGAGCCTTTCTGGCGCACACAAGCACATCCGTGAGCACGAAGCTTGCGGATGACTTCGCGCGTCTTCATCTGACTAGGAGTATAGTCAGATTCCGAAATGACACAAGCCTCGATGGAGCGGCGTGGCCCGCGTGGTCCTTCAAAGCAGGCGCTCGACCTCTCTTGGGGATGTCATTGTCGTAGGGGCGTGGCCGTTCTCCCGAACCGATCGTACTCGACTCCAAGAGCCAGTCTCGGCGACACTCTACGCACTGGGTGGACACGATGAGCGGGAGCATCGGGAAGTGGCTTGGTGCCAACGAGCAGCGGCGAAGGGACCGCGAAGAGGGAGTCCCTCGTGTTGGCGGGATCATTGGTCCAGACTACACGCGCGCGTACTTGGCTGCGGCGCGCTTGCTAGTGGAGCACACAGCTGGCGATCGACCGGAGATGGCGGTGCCCTGCGCCTATCTCCAGCGTCATGCTCTCGAACTGGCGTGCAAGCTCATCACTGAGTGGGCGTATCGAATCCGCGCGCAAAACGAGACAATCAAAACGCGGCTTCAAACGGGCGCGCTGGACGTCGTCACGCCTCGTGAGTCGCCGACTGGGCACGACTTGAAAAAGCTCGCCGAGGACATGAGCGCCGCTCTCGTCGACATTGGCTTCGAAAGCCCCCCCGCGATGCTGTCGCTCATCGATGAGATGGATCTCTTTGAGGACGGCGACCCTACGCGGCTCCGCTATCCCTCGGGAAGCCGCAAAGGAAACTACTCCGCAGAAAGCTTTCCGAATCCAGTGATCGTCCCGGTTGTGGAGTGGCAGCAGCGCTTGGATCAACTCGAATGCGAAGTCCTTGTGCTGAAAGTCGACTACGACGAATCTCCTGGCACGTTCTGCGACCGCCTATACATGGAGGATTGGGCCAATCGCGAGCAGCTCTTCGAGCTTGAACCTTGATGGGGAGCGGTTGCGCCATCAACGCGCGTCATTTGCCGGGATGGCCCAATCTGATGAGTGTGGCGGGGTGCACGGGATGTCATGGATAGACAAGGCGGAGAAGCTCGGTAGGGCGGCGCTATGGCTTTCCCTGGCAGCTACCTGCATCCTCGTTCCGATCAGCTTCTTTGGCCTAGCGACTTTGGCGTCGAAGCGATTCAGCAACGAAGAAAAGGCCAGCGACGTCCAGAAGAGGTTGGACGAGGCGTCCAAACCGAGGGGGCCTCGGCGACTCACACTCGAGTCGATGGGGGCGTTGCTGACCCTTCTAGACACGGTTGCGATGAAGGGGGAAGTCTGGTTCACAAACGTGTCCAGGCGATGAGGGCGTGGTGTGCGTCGTTGGTACGGCCTCGAACTTGAAAACAGGGGAAAGCGAACGGTCACTTCCGAAGTGTGAGCTGGTGCAGGCCTACGCTTCGGTGCATATCGATATGATGTTCGCGGGCGGGGGCTTGCGGCGCGTTTGTGCCAAGGACGACCCATGCAGGCTCTCTGTGAATGATGCGCAGGAAGTGACAAGATAGCGGTTGCGGGCGCCTGAACAGCCACGGAGGGCCCGCCCTCACCACACGCTGCAGGTCTCGGTCGGCGCGTAGCGCGTGCCCGTCTCGCACGAAAAGGCGGCGGCGAACTCGGGCAGGTTGCGCAGGGCGCCGAAGACGCGGTAATCGGGCGGCGAGTGGGGGTCGGTGGTGAGGCGTCGAATCGTCTCTGCCTCGCGCATGTGCGAGCACCAGGCCTGGCCCACGGCCAGAAAGAATTGCTGGTCTTCGTCGAAGCCCTCGGCCACGTAGGTTTCCTGAGCGTCGGTGCGCAGCGCGCGGTAGGCGTAGAACGCCATCTTCACGCCGCCGAGGTCGGCGATGTTCTCGCCGAGCGTGAGCTGGCCGTTGATGTTGCGACCCTTGAGCACTTCGATCTCGGCGTACTGCTTGGCCACGCACTGACCCTTGCCGTGGAACTGGCTCAGGTCGCTCGGCTGCCACCAGTTGCGCATGTTGCCCTGTTCGTCGAACTGGGCGCCCTGATCGTCGAAGGCGTGGGTGAGCTCGTGGCCGATCACCATGCCGATGCCGCCTAGGTTTGCGGCGACGGAGCGCTCGGCCCCGAAGAAGGGCGGCTGCAGGATGCCGGCTGGCAGGGCGGTGTTGTTCGCGAGCGGGTTGTAGTAGGCGTTGACCTCGAAGGCGCCCATGTGCCACTCGCTGCGGTCGTGTTCCTTTCCCGCCTTCGCGAGCTGACGTCGGGCCTCGAAGGCGCGCGCGCGCAGCATGTTGGCGGCGTAGGCCTTCGGCTCGACCACGAAGTCGTAGGTCTTCCAGGTATCGGGGAAGCCTATCATGGGCTCGATCTTCGACAGCTTGTGGCGCGCTGCCGTCTGGGTCGCCTCGCTCATCCACGGCAGATGGCCGAACGCCTCGCCCATCACGCCACCGATGGCGCTGACGAGCGCCTTCGCTTTGTCTTTCGAGGCGCCGGGAAACATGCGTGCCACGTAGGGCTGACCGAGGTACTCGGGCATGGCCCCTGAGACCGCATCGATGCAGCGCTTGTAGCGCTCACGTTGGACCTCGACGCCCGTGATCGCCTGCTCGAGTGAGAACAGCTCGTCGTCGAAGGCCTTGGGCAGGGTGTCGGCGGTGGCATCGACGATGCGCAGCGTGAGATAGCGCTGCCACTTGTCGGAGGTGATCTCGGTGAAAAGCCTCTCGAGTCCAGCGAAGAACTCGGGGGTGGTCACGATCACCTTCTTCTGGGCACCGAGGCCGAGCTTGTCGAAGTAGGTGGCGTAGTCGAAGGACGGCGTGAGCTTCGAGAGCGCGTCCATGTCGTGGGGGTTGTACATGCGCGGGATGTCGCGGCGGTCTGCGGCCGTACGCGTGACCTTGGCGAGCTCGGTCTCGATCAGCAGCACGGCCTCCGCAGCCGCAGCCGCTTTGTCGGGCTTGTCGCCGAGCAGCGCGAAGACGCGCTCCACGTGGGCGCGGTAGGCGTCACGCTTGTCGTTGAGCGAGCTCTCCAGGTAGTAGTCGCGATCGGGAAGGCCGAGGCCGCCCGAGTCGAGGAACAGCACGTTGGTGGTCGAGTCGGCGAAGTCGGGTTCGACCGCGCGGCTGAACAGCACCTCGATGTCGAGCTCGTGCAGGGCGAGCACCGCGGCGAAGAGGCTCTTTTTGTCCTTCACCTGCTTGGCTTTGCTCAGCAGCGGCTTGATCGCCCCGAGGCCCGCGCGCTCGACGGCCGCCTCATCCATGCAGGAGCCGTAGAGCGCCCCGAGCTTTTTCATGACGGCGTCGCCCGGCTCTTTGCCGCCCTGTGCGTCCTCGAGGATCTGCTTGATCGCTTGCTCGTTTTGCTCGTCGACCTCGGCAAAGCGGCTGTAGCGTGCCCTGTCGGCGGGAATCGGGTGGGCGTCGATCCAACCCCCGCAGGCGAGGCGATAGAAGTCGTCACAGGGCTTTGCGTTGCGATCGAGTGACGCGGGCTCGAGGCCTGCCTGGGCGAGGGTGACCTCGATCTTCTTGGCATCCGCGCGCGGGCCCGGCGGCGCGAAGCTCTTCGGCGCGGGGGCGGCCCTGTCGACCACGATCTCGGGCGTCGTCGCGGCCGCTGTCGCGGGGGCGGCGGGTGTGGCGCAGGCGCTCGCACACAGCGTGGCGAGCGGAATCAGAGCAATCGGGGGCTTCACGCGCAGCATCGGATCTCCTTCAGAGCGCGAAGGTTACCACGTCAGCCCATGCGCCCTGAAAGCCGCAGGCGCTCCTCACGGCGTCGCGCGGCGGCAGCCATGTGCGCGCGGTCATCGTCGCTCTCGGCCACGACCGGCTCGACCACGCGCGGCCGACCGTGCTCGTCCATGGCCACGAAGGTGAGGTAGGCCTTGGTCGTGTAGCGCGTGGCCCCCGTGTAGCGATTCATCGCTTCGACGCGGCAGCCCACCTCCATGCTGCTCTTGAACGTGCCGTTGACCTGAGCCCGCAGGATCACGATGTCGCCCACAAAGATGGGCTCGAGGAAGTCCAAGCGATCGATCGACGCCGTCACCACGTCGCCACTCGCGTGCTTCATGGCAGCGACTCCGCCGCAGATGTCGACCCACTGCATGATCACGCCTCCGAACATGACGCCACGGGCGCCATTCGTGTGGGGAGGCATGACGAGTTGGGTCATCTCGGTGCGGGAGGCCGCGATGCTGTGCTTGGCTTCACTCATGACTTTTCTCTAGCAGGACGCTACACCCAGGCCATGGACGAACGCACCCAGACCGAGCTCGAAGCCGCAGCCTTCCGTCGCCTCGTCGCCCACCTGCGCGAGCGCACGGACGTGCAGAACATCGACCTGATGAACCTCGCCGGATTTTGCCGAAACTGTCTCTCGAAGTGGTATCGCGCGGCCGCAGAGGAGCGTGGCGTTACGCTCAGCGATCCCGAGGCGCGCGAGATCATCTACGGCATGCCCTACGAGGCGTGGAAGCAGAAGCACCAGAAGTAGCGCGCTCAGACTTCGGGCGGCATGTCGCGCGCGTAGGCTTCCCAAGTGCTGATGGGATGGCCGTCGTCCCAGTCTTTCGGGGCCTCGAGGTAAGCCGGCGCGTCGCGCTCCACGCGCTCGCGCAAGACGCGCGGCATGTCGTCGAGCCCGCGCATGCACTTGCGGCTGAAGCAGCGCCCGAACAAGACTCCTGAGACACCGCTCTTGCCCATCTTCATCCAGGGCCAGAACGGCGAGAGGCGCGTGAAGCCTGCGCGAAAGTGGGCCGATGGGCAGCTTCGGTCTTCGAGCTCGCGCAAGGAGGTGAAGAACGTGAAATGCTCGGAGGGATTGATGCGCGCTCCGGTAGAGGCCTCGGGGTAGCGCGTGGGGTCGACGGGATTCGTGTAGCAGTGGGTGTAGTCCCACTCGAGCAGGACCTCGTCGCCGTAGATCTGAAAGGGCAACACGAAGGGGATGCGCCCGTGGTCGCGTGGGGCTGTGGCTGCGTTCATGACGGTGGGCGCGTCGTCGGCGTCGCCGAAGGAGAACACGGGCATGTCGAAGCCGAGCTCGCCGCGCACGCGGTCGTTGAAGAAGTTGAACACCTCGACGCGCTGGTCGGTGAACGGATTGTGCCAGCCGTCGAGGATCTGCCCGCTTGCGAGGTCGGTGAAGTAGCCCGTCTCCTTGCCGCGCAGCTTCACGTGTCCCGAGGGCAGCTCCATCACCTGCATGATGCCCGAGCCCATGTAGCCAAAGAGCGGCAGAAGGCGCTTGCCCGCGATGGAAGCAAACATGGTGCCGTGAAAACACGAATAGACCGGCGCTTCGGCGTACGTGCCCCAGAGCTTGCCGAAGGCGTAGACGTTGTCGCGCGGCTGGCCGAAGTCGAGACCTCGGTGCGCCGGGCTCGTGCTCTCGGTGCCACCCTCGCTCGGCGAGCGAAGCACGCGCTCGAGCAACAAAGGTAAGATGGTCATGCTGTGCTCTCGGTAGACGAGTCGGGGTGAAGCCCAGGCTTTTTGACGACGATGGTCATGGCGATCAGCGCCGCCAAGAACGAGAAGCAGCCTGCCACGAGGATGGGCGAGCCGGGCGAGACCGACTGAAACAGAACGCCTGCGAGCATCGGCCCCAGCACCCGCCCGGTGCTCTCGGCCGACGACATCACTCCGATGGCTTGCCCGCGCGCGTGTGTCGGCACCGAAAAGGTGAGCAAGGCCATGAGGGCTGGCTGCGCGATGCCGCTGCCCATGGCCGCGAAGGGCAAAAAGCAGAAGACGAAGACGATCTGCGGCAAGAGTGCCATGCCGATCCAGCCCGCACCGCGCACCAACAGGCCCAGCGTGACCATGCGCTTTTCGCCGAGCACGCGCACCAAGGGCCCCACCACGAAGGCCTGCGTGATCAGCTGAAACAGTCCGAGGACCGTGAACACCTGACCGACGATGCGCTGCTGCTCGCTTGGGGTGTAGTCGACGAGCACGACCGCGTCGGCCCAGAGCACCCACATGCTCGTGAAGCAGAGCATGGCGAGCTGCGTAAAGAAGCCGATGCTCATCAGGCGTGGCACGCCCGACATGCGCGCGGTCTCGACGAATGACAGGCGCGTTGCGGCTCCGGGCTGGCTGCTCTTGGGCCCGTCGCCCGCGGGCAGCGGGTGGGCCGGCTTTCGCGACTCCTCGAGGCGGAAGATCGAGAGCGTGATCGTCAATGCGCTCACGACGGAGGCCGCGAGAAAGGGCACGCGTGGCCCGTAGGCGCCGCCCAAGTAGCCGCCGATCGCCGGACCGAACATGAATCCCGCCCCGAAGGCTGCGTTGATCACGCCCATGGCCCGGGCCCGCTGCTCCGGCCGCGAGACGTCGCCGACGTAGGCAAAGGCGACGGTGATGTTGCCCCCCGTGATGCCATCGAGGACGCGTGCCAGAAACAGCCAGCCGAGTGATGGCGCCCACGCGCTGAGCAGCAGGGCCGAGAAGGTGCCGAGCTGGCTCGCGATCAACACGGGCCTGCGGCCGATGCGATCGGAGAGCCTGCCGAGCAGCGGCGCGGCGACCATCTGCACGATGAAGTAGAGGGTGGGCAAGAGCCCGATCTGAAAGGGAGTTGCTCCGAGCTCGTCCTGGGCAAACAGGGGCAAGACGGGCACGGTGATCCCGACGCCCAACACGTCCACGAAGACGATCAGGAAAATCGCGAAGAGAGGAGACCGGAAGAAGTCGCGCATGGCTGAAGCGAGCTTGCGAGCGTTGCGCGGTCTGTCGGCTGGGTCAATCCCGCGGCGCGCTCCATGTGGCTCCACGGGGCTCCCCTGACTTAGCTGCGTTACCTGTTACCATGTCAGACGAAGTGAAGCGCCTGGAACAGGGCGGACCGTGGAGGAGCGCTTGACGGAGGTCGATCGAGGAGCCGAACGCCCGGCCACGTTTCTCGGGCGCCTTGCGCGGGTGGGCATGCGTGCCGGCCTCTCCCTCGATCAGCAGCGCCAGATCGCGATCACGAACCTGTTCAGCGTCACGATCGCGCTGATTACTCTGCCCTGGGTGGCGGTCTTCGCGGGCATCGGCGTGCCGCTGCTCGGTGTCGGCGTGCTCGCGGTGAGCACGCTGTGTGCGACGTCTTTGCTGCTCAATGCGCGCGGTCGTCATGGTCTGGCTCGGCTGTGGCTCCTGGCCTGGTCCAATGCGGCCGTCTTTGCCTTTGCCATCGCGCTCGGCCCCGACAGCGGGATCGCGCTCTTGTTCACGGCGACCACCTGCGCACCCTTGGCCCTGTTCGATCCGCGCCACGAGCGCGCGCCGTTCGTGATCGGCGTGGTGACCCCGGTGGCGCTCAGCGCGGGCGCCCAGCGTTTCGGTGCACGCCATGCACCGCTGGTTCCGTTGAGCGAGCGCACGCTCAACTATCTGTTTCCAGCGCTTCTGTTCACGACCTTGGTCGTGCTGCTGTTCATCATCTCGTACTACTACTACGTCTACGAGCGCACGCGGGCGACGCGTGAACGCGAGCATCGCGCAGAGCAAGCACGGCTCGACTCGGCGCTGCGCGAGAGCGAGCAGCGCTACGCCCTCGCGTCCCAAGGAGCCAACGACGGCCTGTGGGAGTGGGGCGCCACGTCCGACGAGGTGTTCTACTCCGAGCGCTGGAAGGCCATGCTCGGCTACGAGCCATCCGAGATCGGCACGAGCTTTCGCGAGTGGCTCGAGCGCGTGCATCCCGGCGACAAGATGCGCGTCGAGCTCGAGATCCGAGACCACATGGTGGGCCGCAGCGAGCGTTTGATCAGCGAGCACCGCGTGCGGTGCAAGGATGGACACTACCGGTGGATGCTCACGCGTGGTCTTGCGATCCGCGACCCGGCCGGACACGCCACGCGCATGGCGGGCTGGATGACCGACGTGACAGACCGCAGGCTGTCCCAGGAGCGCCTCAAAGAGAGCGAGCAGCTGTCGCGTCAGCTGCTCGCCCAGGCTGCCGACGCGCTCTACTTCTTTCGCTTCGACGGACGCATTCTCGAGGTCAATCAGCAGGCCGTAGCCGACCTCGGGTACACGCACGAGGAGCTGCTCGAGATGACGCTCTTCGACATCGATCGCTCGCTCACTGCCGAGGAGCTGCGGCTGTGGACCGAGCGCATCCCCGCGTCCGGGGCGTCGACGCTCGAGCGCATGCACACGCGAAGCGACGGCAGGCTCATCGCCGTCGAGCTCAGACTCGGGCGCTTCAAATATGGCAGCGAAAAGCACCTGCTCGCCTCTGCCCGCGACATCTCGGTGCGCAAGGAGATGGAGGCGCAGCTCATGCTCGCAGACCGCATGTCGTCCGTCGGCACGCTGGCGGCAGGCGTGGCCCACGAGATCAATAACCCACTCACCTCGCTCTTGCTCAATCTCGAGCTGATCGACCGCCAGCTGACCGACCTCTCGCCGAGCACGCTCGAGGCCTTTCGCGAGCGCGCCGAGCGAGCCCTCCAGCGTGCGCGCGAGGGGGCCGAGCGGGTAGGCGTCATCGTCCGCGATCTGAAGACGTTCTCGAGGGGGGAGGTCGAGGAGCGTGAGGCGGTCGATCTGCGTCAAGTCGTGGCATCGACGCTCAACCTCGCGCATCCCGAGCTCAAGCGTCGCGCCAGCGTGCGCGCGGATTTGCCGGCCGACCTGCCTGCGGTGCGTGCCAATGAGGCGCGTCTCGGGCAGGTGTTTCTGAACCTCTTGCTCAACGCGCTGCAGTCCTTCGACCACGGCGACCCCTTTGCCCACGTGATCACGATTCGCGTGCGCGCCGACCAGGACACCGTCGTGGCGGAGGTCATCGACAACGGCGTCGGCATCGCGGACAGCGTGAAGGCGCGCATCTTCGACCCCTTCTTCACCACGAAGCCCGTGGGCGTCGGCACGGGGCTTGGGCTCTACATCTGCCGCAACATCGTCGAGAGCTTCGGGGGCACGCTGACTTGCGAGAGTCGCCTGGGCGTCGGCAGCACGTTTCGGCTGAGCCTGCCCACGGTGAGCTCGCTCGTGGACGGAGCCACGCGCTTCACGCCCGTCGGTGCCGCACACACCGCGTCCAGGCAGCGCCCCGCGCGCACGAGCGTGCCACCTTCGGGGCTGCGCCGCGCGCACATGTTGATCATCGACGAGGACCCCGGTGTGCTCGAGACCTTGGAGGAGGTGCTGTCCGAGCACGACGTGGTGATCGCCACGACGGCCGCGGAGGCCCACGAAACCCTCGAGCGGGCGAGCTTCGAGCTCGTGCTCTGCGATCTCGACCTCTACCAGCGCGAGTGGCGAATGCTGAGGCCCGCGTTCGAGCGCGACGCCCCGCACTGGGTGTTCTGCGTGGCTTCCGAGCCTGGCGAGCGCACCGGTGAAGACCTGCTCGGGCGCGGCTCGCGCATGATCGAAAAGCCCCTGCGCAGCGAGAAGTTGTGGCAGCTGCTCAGCGAGTCGCCCGCGGACGCTGAGGCAAAAAACCTATCCGCTCCATGAACTTCGCGATGTAACGCAGGTACTCGCCCTGATCGAGGTGCAGCACGTGATTGCCAGGAAACCAATGGATCGCGGGCCTGTCCCAGTGGTCCCACAAGAGGCGCGCGTGTTTGGGCGGAGCGAGCCTGTCGCCCACGCCGCCCACGATCATCAGGCGGTTTTGAGGCACGAGCGGCTCGTACGTGAGCGCGCAATGGATGGCCATCATGTGGCGGATGTCGCGCAGGGAGAGATCGAGCGCGAACATGCCCATCCTGCATGCGGACCCCACAGGCTCCCACTCGAGCACGAGGTCGGGGATGCTCACGACCGGAACGTTTGGAATCGCAAACGACAAACGCTCTTCGAGCGAGGCGAGCAGGGCCGTCGTATAGCCTCCGAGGCTGATGCCCGACACGCCGATGGCAGGAGCGCGTCGCTCGTGTTCGAGGTAGTTCAGAAAGGCTCGGAAATCGAACACGGCTTGGCGAAACGCCTCGGCGATGAAGGAGATGCCGCCCGAGAAGAAGCAATGCCCGCTGAACAACGAGCCGCGCCCCTGACGCGCACCGTGGAAGGGGAGGGTGAAGATGGCGACGTCGAGCCCGAGCTTCTCGTAGAACCAACGCAGCTGAAAGAACCACTCGTTGAACAGATAGGCGTCCGCGAGAAAGCCGTGGATCAGGATCAGCGTGGGACGTGCGGGGCCATCGTGGCGAAAGTAGCGCACGCGCCCGCGCAGGTTGTTGGTGTGCGAGAGATAGGCGTCGCGCACCCGGGGATTGAACGGCAAATAGGGGCTGTCGTAGGAGAGGTCGATGCAGCGCCCGCCCTTGGGACGAAAGTGCGGCGTGCGTGGCCTTTGCTCGCGAAACACGATGTCGCGTGGCGGCTGCGGGAAGAACTCGCGCCCGCGTCCCGCATCGACGAGGTCTGTGTACATGGCCGCGTCGTCGAAGTCGCGCTTCAAGCTCAGCGGGTTGAACGACAGGGGCATCGCTGTGGCCCCGACGAGCGAAGCGAGCGCAGTGCGCACACCGACGTCGAAGGCCGCGGTGGCCCCGACGCGCACGGCATCGGTGCGGCCGAGCTCGAACGACTCGGGGCGCCTGTGGAAGTTGGTCTGAAGGTGCTGCCACCAGTGTCGACCCTTCGGCATGGTCGAGGGCTGATGCGCGTAAACCTGGTGCGCGATCTTCGATACGATGCTGGCGTCGGACACGACTGCTCCTTCACCCGGTGCGGCCCAAACCACGGCGCGCCACCTCTTCTCAGTGTAACGTGGTTTCGCGGGAGCTGTGCAATGCCATGGTGAGCCGAGCGACCTCGCCCGAAGTCGATGTGCGTGCGCGCTTGACCGCGACTCTCGGGGTCGACGCGCTCTCGCCGCTTTGCGTGCTGCACGTGGTGGCCAGTGTGCGTAGCCCGGACGGGCGCCTGCACGCGCTTCGCATCGGAGACCTCGCGCCGAAGAGCGCCACGGATTTCTTCGTGCTTCAGGCTTCACGCGCGCGCGCGGACGCGGTGCTGACGAGCGCGGAGAACCTGCGCTCCGAGCCTGAGCTCGTGCACGACTTCGTGGGACCGCACGCCAGCGCGCTGGCCGATTACCGTCGTCGTGTGCTCGGTTTGAGCCATGCACTGCACGTGTTCGTGTTGACGCGCTCGGGCGAGCTGCCGCTCACACATCCCGTTTGGAGCGACGGAGCCCAAAAAACCGTCCTGTGTCCCCAGGGCTTGCGCCGTGGGCTCGCGGGGCGTTTGCCGAAGCACGTCGAGGTCGTGTCGCTCGAAAGCCTGGAGCCGAGGTCGATCCTCGCGTTCTTGCAGCGCGAGGGTCATGGGCGCGTCAACCTCGAGGTCGGACCCTCCACGGCGGCGCGGTTCTACGCCAATCCCGGGCTCGTCGATGAGTTATGGCTTTCCACCTACCTTGCGCGGGACTTGCCCCCGGACGCCATTGCTGGCGCGCTACCCGACGACGCGACGCTGTTCGCAGGGCGCGAGCGCGCCCATCTCTTCGAATGCGTCGAGCCCAGCGGCCCCTGGCGTTTCGAGCGCTACGTCAGTCGTGATGCACGATCGTGACGTACTCGCGCGGGGCCTCGAGCCTCAGGTATTCGGCAGCGACTGGGTCTTCGAGTAGCTCGCGGGCGAAGTAGGCGAGCACGTAGGCTCGCGCGATGCCGCGCGCCACTTCGTTGTCGAGGTAGGTGAAGGTCGCGGTGGGGTTGCCTTGGCGCGGGCCGTCGCCGCAGCCGGCCTGAAAGGCGTCGGTGAGCCCGCAGATGTCCGAGAAAGACCAATGACCTGCGTCGGCAACCTCGAGCAGCCACGCCTCGTTCGGGAAGTTGTCGTAGTTGTTGCGCAGGAGCAGATTGCCGGCGGTGGTGATGCTGTTGTCCTCGCGTGCCAGGATGAACAGCGCGGGCTGCGTGATGCGCTGGAGCTCGACCCCGCCGAGCAACGGATTGGCCGGGGGGGCGGCCACGAATACTCCGGCGCGAATGCGCGCGTCGTTCTGCATGGCGAGCCCCGTCGTCACCGAGCCGTAGCTGTGGCCGAAGGCGCCGATGCGCTGCGGGTCGATCTGGCCGCGCAGGTGGGCGGGGAGCTCTCGGGTGCTCGGGTCGAGCATGGCGTCCAGCACGGCGAGCACGTCGCTGCCGCGCGTTTGGAGAAACGCTGCGGTCAGGCCCACGGACGCGTCGGCCTCGGCATCGTAGAGCGTGCCGCCTTCGTGATCGGGCGCCGCGACGATGAAGCCCCAGCTCGAAAGGTGCTCGCTGGTGCTGAAGGCCGAGAAGCGCGTGCAGTCCATGCAGTGCGAGAACAGGATCAGCGGCCAGCCGTCCGCGTGCCGCAGCGAAGCGGGGGCCTCTGCGGCCCGCAGCGTCTTGTTGGTGCAGGCGTCCGGAGCATCGGCGACGAGCGCTTTCAGCAGGTCGTGGCGCGCTCCTTCGGGCTCGATCTCGAAAAGGGGCCGCCCGGCCTCGGCCTCGGCCCTCGCTGCCTCCACCGCCGGGTACCAGAGCTGCACCGGCAGGCGCCGATCGGCGCTCACGACGAGCTCGATGCGCAGCGTGCCGACCGCGTAGGGGCCAGGTTGGTCGGCGAACACCTCGCCCCGGGCAGGGGCAGGTTCGGTCGCGAGCTCCGCATCGCTCGCGGTGGCCGCGTCCGTGCCGCTCCCGGCCGGCGGCGAGCCGTCTGCGGCCGAAGCACGCTCGCGGTCTTGGGATGTCTCCCCGCGATGGCTACCCCCTGCGCAGGCGGCGGATATCACGAGGACGATGAGCGAGGCGACTCGAGGGCGACAAAGCATCGCGGCATTGAACCAGTGTCGTTGTTCAATGCAATCAGGTCGTGTGTTCAGCGCTGGTGTGGGACGAAGCCGCGCACGCTCCTCATCAGCCGCGCTTCGTGCCGTTCAGGAAGCCGAGGGCGTCTTCGACGTCGCCCCGGCTGCCGATGTAAAGCGGCACCCGTTGGTGCAGCGCGTCAGGCTTGATATCGAGGATGCGCGCCTTGCCCGTGGAGGCCGCACCGCCCGCCTGCTCGGCGATCATGGCCATGGGCGCTGCCTCGTACATCAAGCGCAGCTTGCCGGTTTGGTTGCCCTTGTCGGCTGGGTACGCGAACACGCCGCCCTTGAGCAGGGTGCGATGGAAGTCGGCCACGAGCGAGCCCACGTAGCGCGCACTGTAGGGATGGCCGAGGGCCTTGTCGGGCGTCTTCAGCCAGTCGACCCACTGCCGCACGGGCGCGTCCCACTTGCCTGCGTTGCCCTCGTTGACCGAGTAGATCTTGCCGTGCTCCGGCATCTTGATGTCGACGTGGGAGAGGAAGAACTCCCCCACCGAGGGGTCGCGCGTGAAGCCGTGCACGCCCTGGCCGGTGGTGTACACGAGCATGGTCGATGAGCCGTAGATCACGTAGCCCGCGACCACCTGCTTGATGCCGGGCTGCAGGAGATCGGCGAGGGTGCCCTGCGTGCCCGATGGCGTGACGCGCTCGTAGATCGAGAAGATGGTGCCGATGCTGACGTTGACGTCGATGTTGCTCGAGCCATCGAGGGGATCGAACAGCACGGCATACTTGCCCGAGGGGTAACCCGCTGGGGGAAAGATGGGCTCTTCCACCTCTTCGCTGCCGAGCACGCAGGTTCGCCCGCCGCGTGAGAGCACGCGGATCATGGTGTTGTTGGCCAGCTCGTCGAGCTTTTGGACCTCTTCGCCTTGGACGTTGGTTTCGCCCGTGAGGCCCAGGTCGTCGGCCAGGCCCGCCATGTTGACGCGGCTTCCGATGACCTTCGAGCACAGGGTGATCTGCTGCAGCAGCGACGTGAGCTCGCCCGTCGCGTCTGGAAACGCGCGCTGGGATTCGAGGATGTGCTGCTCGACGGTGCAGCCACGCTGGTCGGGTTTGGGAGGATGCCAAGTAACCATGACGGCGCTGTCGGTAGCAAACACCGACGGTCTGCACAACCCGCGCGGCCTCGCCCTACCACTGCTGTTGCCAGTATTCGAGGGAGCGCGGCAGATAGGTTCGGGGGCGGGTGAGGGTGTGGTTGAGAAACCCGACGGGGTCCAGAAAGGCCGACTGCTCGATGAGCTGGATGAACGGTCCAAGCTCGTAGTGGCTCTCGTGCAGGGCCATGATCGTCGTCAGATCTTCCGCTGCGCCCGTCAGCGTGACCGCGAACAGCTTGTCGCCAGCGGCTTCGAAGGCCCCTTCGAGCGCGTCGGGGTCACTGTTGCCGGCACGCAGCTCATGGATGAGGTTCAGCGCGACTCCGAAGTTCGGCTCGTTGATCTCATCCACGATCGGCATCGCCTCCTCGGTCGTGGGGTACACGTTGTTGTCGTGCGGATACCACACGACGCGCACTGCCTTCGCCTTGGCGTAGGCGACGATGCCCCGCACGAGGTTCGTGATGGCCTCTTGGGTTTGTGTTCGATTGTCGTCGCGAAACGTGAGCCACAGGTCGCCCTGCTTCGCCTGCGCGAGCGCGTCGATGGCAGCCTTGTGGCGCGCGTCCGAAAAGGGCTCGCCGCGGTGCAGCTGCAGGGCGACGTAGGCCGAAATGACCCGAAAGTCGGGCGTGTCGGCGGTCACGTCCAGGTAACGTTGCAGCATGTCTGCGCGGCTCGTGTCGACCGCGATGCCGGCGTAGCCAGTGCTCCGCAGGAGCTCGACCGCGTCGGTTGCAGACAGCTGCTCGATACCGCCGAAGTTCCAGGTGTAGAGCGCCCGCGGCGTGCTCGGGATGCTTCCGTCGAGATCGGGGCCGCCCGCGTCCGTGCTCGCCCCGTCGGTGTCGTCGCCTGCGTCTGTGTTCGCCCCGTCGGTGTCGTCGCCCGCGTCGGTGGTGCCCGCGCCGGCGTCGAGCTCAGGCCGAGTGGGTGACTGCTCGGCA